>JBBKXS010000042.1:0-3581 GCA_037969605.1 Flavobacteriaceae bacterium | reverse complement strand
CAATATGAATTATTAAACATAAGGATAGGAAAAAATTCTACTTTCAAATGATAATTTAGAGATTAAGGCACGAAAACACAACATTGTATAAAAATAATTGCTCAATTTTGGGCTTAACAAAAGGGCGTTGCAAATTTACTACGTCTGATTTTCCTGCGGAAAAACCTCGTACGTAAACCCGCAACTATTCTTATACGAGACATTGGCATTAAGAAGTTGGCAGCAAGCCATGACAAAACAGTTCAGCGGAGAGTTCTTCGCTCGACTTTGTTTATGCAAAGAATAAAGAATTTGTCTACAAAACATGAGTAAAGAATTAATCAAATATTAAACTTATGAAAAATGTAATGCCATTAGCTTTGATATCATTATGTGTATTGATGACTGTCAATTCTTCAGCTCAACAAAGCGATGAAGCCATAATAAGAAACCTTGAAAATGCAGAACGGGAAGCCATATTGAAGGGAGACACTGCAATGCTATCTGAGCTAATGTCCACTCAGATTATAGTACAAAACCCTGAAAATGCGATTGTTGATTTTAAGAAGATTATGAGCAGAATCAAAGATGGAAAGATTAATTATTCCAGCTTTGAAAGAAGAATTGATAGTATTGCTTTCGTCGGTAACATTGCAATTGTAATGGGATTAGAAACACTTATTCCGCAGGGAGGCACTCTAAATGCTGAAAAAACAGTTAAACGAAGGTTTACAAATATTTGGATGAAAGAAAATGACACATGGAAATTGACGGTCAGACAAGCAACAATCATTTCTGTTGACTGATAGAATGTATAGGCCGATTTCGAAGTTATAAGAACTGTACGCATTAGAACAACTACAATAAATAATGAATATGGAAATAATTATAGATATAGTAATTGTCATTGTAACTATTTTATTAATAACCAAAGGAGCAATATGGTTGGTAGATTCAGCTGTGAGAATAGCCCATAAAATTGGAATATCCGAGCTTGTAATTGGACTAACAATAGTGGCATTTGGTACATCGGCACCTGAATTTGCCGTAACCATCATTTCTGCAATTAATGGTCAGAGTGATATTTCTGTAGGCAACATTGTAGGGTCAAACATATTTAATTTGGGTTTCATTTTAGGCGGTACGGCAATTATTAAAAGTCTTTTGACCAGTAAAAAAATTGTTTATAGAGATGGCGGCGTATTGTTGTTTGGAACAGTTATGCTGATAGTTTTCTTATGGGATTTAGTGCTTAATAAGTTTGAAGGCGTCATTCTTTTTTCTTTTTTAATTATCTATATCGGAGCATTGATTTTTAATAAAGAAACCAAAGAACAGGACGAAAGTGTCGGCGCATATAAAAGGCATGACCCATTTATTTTAATTTTTAGTTTAGTTTTGGTTGTTGGCAGTTCACATTTTTTGGTAGATTCTGCAAGCTCTCTTGCTCGAATTATGGGTGTTTCAGATTGGATAATTGGAGTAACAATTGTTGCCGCCGGAACCTCGGCTCCTGAATTAGCTACCTCTGTAGTTGCGGCACTTCGTGGAAAATATGGTATTTCAGTTGGCAACCTGATAGGAAGCGACATCTTTAATATGTTTGGAGTATTAGGAGTTGCATCAATGATAACAAATTTGCAAATTGACTTAAGTGCTAGAATAGATTTAGTTTTGCTATCTGTTATGGTTGTATTAGCACTTATTTTTATGAGAACAGGATGGAAGATTACAAGAACAGAAGGCATAATATTGGTGCTTATTGGATTAAGCAGATGGATATATAGTTTTATGTTTTGAAATAATTGCAAGAAAAATAAAACATAAAAACCTAGCAATGACTAAAATATATACATTCACTACGGCGAACTATTTTAGGATGATTAAAAATCCATTAGATTTGTAGGTGTTTATCCACTCGTTGTAGGCAAGCTAAAAACACACACCAAATTAAATATAATCTTCAGAAATAATGGATAGATTAATTGAAATAATATTGCACACCGATGATGCTCTATTAGGTATTGTTGCAGAGAATATTTTACTCGCTTATATTTTACTTTTTATGATTATTCTGCTAGAGACAGGCTTAATAGTTTTTCCTTTTTTGCCAGGAGATGGTTTACTATTTTCAGCTGGTGTAGTTGCAGCATCTACCGATTTAAATGTTTGGATATTACTTGTTGTTCTTATAATTGCTGCAGTTCTAGGAAACATTATGAATTATTCGGTTGGAAAGGTGCTTGGCAATAAAATCAGACATAGTGATAATTTTTTTGTAAAAAAGTATATAATAAAATATTTACCTCAAACACAAGAATTCTATGATAAACACGGTGGAAACGCAATAATATTTGGACGATTTTTTCCAATTATTAGGACTTATATTCCATTTTTTGCAGGAATTGTCAAGGTGGAAAAGAATTTATTCCTTGAGAAAACTATTGTTGGAGCAATTTCTTGGATATCCTTATTTTTGTTACTTGGCTTTTTTGTTGGAGAGATAGAATGGGTAAAAAACAACTACGGACTAATCTTCTTATGTCTTATATTAATTACACTGCTTCCCTTATTATTCTCGATAATTAAAAATATAACAACTAAAGTTTGAAACAATTTATAACCAAAATTACATTATAAGTTAAAATAAAAGAATAAAATGGAATGGATAACTAACCCTGATATTTGGACTGCCTTTTTAACGCTTTGCGCATTAGAAATTGTTTTAGGAATTGACAACCTAATCTTTATTTCCATTTTAGCCAATAAATTACCAAAAGAAAAGCAATCCAAGGCTCGACAGGTTGGCTTAAGTTTGGCATTAATATTAAGAATTGGCTTACTTTTTTCCATTACTTGGATAATGGGTTTGACTAAAGATATTTTTAAAATTGCAGAATTAGGAATTTCAGGTCGTGATATAATTTTAATTTTAGGAGGTCTATTTTTAATTTATAAAAGTGTAAATGAAATACACGAAAAAATGGAGAATGCGGAATCCCCTTTGGTTGTAACTACTAAAATTGTGACTTTTCGGAACATTGTAATTCAAATTCTACTAATAGACCTTGTATTTTCACTTGATTCTGTAATTACAGCAGTTGGAATGACAGACCATATCAGTATAATGATTGCAGCTGTTGTTATTTCAATGGTAATAATGATGATATCTGCCACTTCCTTAAGTGATTTTGTTAATAAACACCCTGCAGTAAAGGTGTTAGCACTTGCCTTTTTATTAATGATTGGTATTGCATTAATAGCAGAGGGAATGGATTTTCATATTCCGAAAGGCTACATTTATTATTCAATGGCATTTGCTGTACTTGTTGAATTCATTAATATCCGAATTGGAGCGAGAAAGAATAATAGTCCAAAATAGCGGAATTAACGACAGTCATCAGAATGAAAAGAAAAAAGCCAGCCTACAACAAAGAACTCCTATGAAAAGCCCTAGTCCAGTTCTTCAAATTTACTATTTATTTTTTAATTATACCATAATGATAATTTTGAAGTGTTGAAATGTTGATAATTCCGATAGGATTATCAATAATTCAATACTGTATAACTTGCTCGTACTCCTATATGTGATCATTTAAAAA
>JBBKXS010000041.1:0-3059 GCA_037969605.1 Flavobacteriaceae bacterium | reverse complement strand
TTGCGGAATAGAGACTGCAAACTCACACAGTTCCATACTTTTCTCAATTTCTGCCTTAGCTTCTCCATAAGTTTTACCGTTTTCAAGCTGTACCAATTTGGTCAGCTCATCCATGTTGTTTTCCAGCAAGGTGCGATACTTAAAAAAGATTTGAACCCGCTCTTTAAAAGTTAAGGCAGACCAAGCAGGAAAGGCACGTTTAGCAGCTTGCACAGCAGCATCAACATCCTGAGTTGTGGACAAAGGCAAGGTAGAGATAACACTACCATCCAACGGACTTATAACATCCATGGAATTTTGTCCATTTCGTTCAAATTTGCCATCTATATAGTTTTTTACTTCGGAAAGTTCAGTAGTTAAATTCATAGTATTCAAAGTTAAGTTGTAGTACAAAAACAAACATTGAATCCATCAATTTTATTGATGAATACGATTTGCATTCTACTCAAATATATAAATTAATTAACTTCTAATGAAGTAAACTTAAAGGTTGTTCCGTTAAACAAACCCTTATCACTTAATTTTAAGGAAGGTATGACCAATAAAGCCATAAATGATAGGGTCATATAAGGCGCGTGAAGTGTACTTCCAAGTGTTTTAGCTATATGATCTAATTGAGCATAGTCCTTACCAACCGCCTGCCCATCTTTATCACTCATGATTCCTGCGACAGGAAGAGGGACTACTTTTTCATGAGAATCTGAAACCGCACAAATGCCCCCTTTATTTGCTATTAATAGATTTACGGCTTTACGAATGGCTTCATCACTAACGCCGACTGCAATAATGTTATGTGAATCGTGACCAACTGAAGATGCAATGGCACCTTCCTTAAGACCAAAGTTTTTGATGAATGCAATGGAAGGCTTTTGATTATTGTAACGATTAACCACCGTCATTTTTAATATATCAGTTTCAATGTTGGAAACTAAATTTCCATCTACAATTAAAGCCTCCATAATAATTTCATTGGTGACCAATTGACCTTCCAAAGCTTCAATCACCCGAATGTGTTTCGCATTGGATTCAAACCTAAAATCTGAAACCTCCTTTTTGGTAGTATTAAAATTATTCAGGTTTTCAAAAGGAACGGTTTTAATTAGGGATTCACCTTGGTCAAACACCAAATTACCATCGATATACGTTTGAATGGTTTTAAAATGGATCAAATCTTCCACAACGATGCAATCAGCAGCATCGCTTACTTGAAGTAAGCCCACATCCAAATTATAGTGTTTTACCGGATTAATACAAGCCATCTGTAGGATTTTAAAAATATCCATGCCTTTTGCAACCGCTCTGGCGCAATGCTTGTTGATATGGTCAATCATTAGATCGTCGGGGTGTTTATCGTCGCTACAAAACATCATGTTTTCAAAATGTTCGGGTAGCAAATCAATTAAGGCTTCAAAGTTTTTTGCTGCACTACCCTCGCGAATGAGTATTTTCATCCCTTTTTGAAGCTTTTCCAAGCCTTCTTCATAGGTAAAACATTCATGATCGGTTGAGATTCCAGCACTTATGTATTTACTAACGTCTTTACCTCGTAATCCTGGAGCATGCCCATCCACAGGTTTATTGTAATGTTTCGCCCAAGCTATTTTTTTTAGGACTTCATCGTCATCAAACAACACGCCAGGATAATTCATCATTTCTGCCAAATATTTGATATCTAAATTTTCAAGAAGTTTTTTTATATCCTCAGAATCAATCACGGCTCCAGCCGATTCAAAATTGGTTGCCGGTACACATGAAGGTGCTCCAAAATTGAATTTGAACGGTACTGTTTTACCATTCTCAATCATAAATTCCACACCTTTAACACCAAGAACATTGGCAATTTCGTGGGGATCGGAAACCGTGGCAACGGTACC
Organism: Flavobacteriaceae bacterium; assembly: GCA_037969605.1. Classification (GTDB taxonomy): domain Bacteria; phylum Bacteroidota; class Bacteroidia; order Flavobacteriales; family Flavobacteriaceae; genus Geojedonia. Next base: position 1,185 of record JBBKXS010000041.1, on the reverse strand, counting down.
ATGACAAACCGCCAAACATGCAAATTCTGAAGGCACCAACATGGAGCTTTCAATATGGATATGGGCATCGACAAAACCTGGAAGAATGTAATGGTTTAGTTCGTGGTCTTTTTCCGCAATAGACACAATTTTACCATGTTCAATAGTGATTTCTCCTTTGTAAATGCGCTTGTTCTGTATGTCGACGATTTGACCTTGTAATTTCACAATTATGTTTTTTTAGATGCTTCGACAAGCTCAGCATGACCTATTATTTTTGTTCAATTTTTAAAATATTCTTTGTTTTTTCAGTAACCTTAAAGCGATCATCTGCTCTTTTTCCAATTACCCAAACAATGTCATTTTCTGAACACAATAACCAAATGTGTTCTTTATCAATCAATGACATTTTTTCATCCTTAAAATACTTGCTCAACTTCTTTTTGCCTTTCATACCGAATGGATAAAAATAATCGCCTTCTTGCCAAGTTCTGAAAGTCAAAGGAAATTTCAATGTTTCCTTATCCACATAAACGGTTGATGGGTTTGATTTTTTTATTTGTTTAACTGTTTTAAAATTTAAGGTGCCATGTGGGATTTCAAATTGGCTTTCTTGGTCAGAAATACTAATTGCTAAATTACTGTTTGACACTTTTTCGGATAAAATCAATGTTTCCCTGTCTTTAAGCAATCGATGCGTTTCCGAAAAGACCTGTTTACCCGATTGTGCCTGTAATAAATCTGTAACATCATCCCATTCAGTAAAATTAAAATCCTTCAGCAATTGATATAAATACGCTTTGGGATTTGATAATTTCAAAAGCTTTTTAATATCCAATTTTACCAAATCACCTTCAACAGAAACGACATTTTTCTGAACTCGGGCAATGCTATCTTCAATAATTTCATTACTGTCCTTTAAAAATGAAAGCGTTTTTTTAAAATTCTGTAACAACTGTGGATTGGTTTCCTTTAGCGCAGGAATCACATTATGCCTTAATGTATTTCGCAGATATTTGGTTGTAGCATTACTGCTGTCATCTCGCCATTTGAGATGATTTTCTTTTGCATAGGCTGCAATGGTTTCACGAGAAAAAGGAAGCAATGGTCGTACGATTATACCATTCACTTCAGGAATCCCGGTCAAACCTTCCAATCCCGTTCCTCTTGACAAATTAATGAGAAAGGTTTCCAAATTATCATCGG
>JBBKXS010000040.1:0-3795 GCA_037969605.1 Flavobacteriaceae bacterium | reverse complement strand
GTATTTAAAGTTCCCGTATTTAAAACAGGAGTTGCATCTTTATCACCACACAAGATTACCATTAAATTGCTGACCATTGCAGCCTTGCGTTCATCATCTAACTCTATTATCTGCTTTTTACTTAATTCACGCAATGCCATTTCCACCATACTTACTGCACCTTCAACAATTTTATGCCTTGCTGCAACTATGGCCGTAGCCTGTTGACGTTTCAACATGGCATTTGCTATTTCTTGGGCATAAGCTAGATAACCAATACGTGCTTCTAAAACCTCTATACCCGCAATAGATAATCGTTCGTCTATTTCTTTTTCAAGTGCATTGCTGACCTCGTTTAAGCTAGAACGTAAGGTAATATCTTCAGTAAGACCTTCATCGGCAAAATTGTCATATGGGTACATACTAGCTAATTTACGAACAGCGGCATCGGTTTGTACACGTACAAAGTTTTCATAATTATCAACATCAAAGGCAGCTTTGTATGTGTTTTCAACTCGCCAGACCAAAATCGTGCTTATCATTACTGGATTGCCAAGCTTATCGTTTACTTTTAAACGTTCACTATCAAAATTACTGGCGCGTAATGAAATTTTCTTTTTGGTGAAAAATGGATTGACCCAAAAAAAACCATTTCTTTTGACCGTACCTATATATTCACCAAATAACAGTAATACTCGGGATCCATTGGGCTGAACCATAATGAACCCCGGAGCAAGAAAGATTCCAATAACAATGGATACTATGGCCAATGGGTTTCTGATGGCTATGATTCCAAAAACCCCTCCAAAAAATAAGACTATAACAACAAATAACATGAGGTAACCGTTGGTTGGGACAATAATTTTCTCTTCTTTCATGATTATAAATTTAATATGATATTAAAATGATATCATAAAGATATTATATTTGTTTTTGATTTCCAAATTTATTTTCTGGCATAACATTTGCTTAATGCTAATTGTAATTGCATTAAGGATTCATATTCCTTATTTAGAGTTAAATTACGATTGGTTGGTTAGTTAATGAAAAAGCACCTCATTGAGGTGCTTTTTCTATTTTATCTATTTATTAAATGTTATTTTTGATAAGGACAATGACAATTATCCCCTTTAAACAAATCGGAGAAAAAGCCGCCAATACTTTGTCCATCTGTTCTAAATATATCATAGAACACACTTAAACTTAAAACATTTGGATTATATGATTTAAGATCGGCAAGATTAACACCATAAGTTGATCGAATAAAATCCTCACGTTCTTGGTCAGTTTTTCCTTGACCCATTTCATATCTTAAGTCTAAACCTAGACGTTTATAACGAAACATAACACCTACGTTAACATTAAAGGTTGATTTTTTTAAATCTGGTCCGGCCGAACCCGTCGTAAAACTTGTTTCTTGAACACCTTCAATCTTGGTATCACCAAAAAAATTAAAGCCTGGTCCGGCATAAATAGAAACTGGTTCAAATATATCGTAAACAAATAGTATTGGAAAATCAATTTTAGAAGTTGTCCATTTAGATGTTCGATCTGGAAAATCATAATGATTTTGAGAGGATACATAATTTAATTCTGGTCTAATATAAAATTTGCCAAATTTTGCAAAAAAATAACCTCCGAATTGAAAACCTATATCTTTAACTGGTTCGAAGTTTAATCCGGCAGGGGGACCTTGTGGGCCATTTGATCCTACAGTAATGATACTTCCAATACTATAGGTATTAAATCCTCCTCTCACGCCAAATCCATATTCTTGAGCATTGGCAAATACAATTGATAATAGAGAGAAAACAGTAAGTAGGTAACGTTTTTTCATAAGTTAAGTAGATTTGGGTCTATCGGGGTTAAAACTAATACCTACTGTTGAATAACAGATATTTTTTCGCTAATGGTATTAGTTTTATCGATTAAGGCATTTATTGATAGACGTTCAACATAATTTATCGATAAAAGGTTTTTTTGAAGTTTGTTTTTAAAATAAAAGATTTCTATCGCTTCATAAAATCAAGGATTGCCGTTGTCACTTCTTGCGCAATGGCTCTGGCAGATTCGTTATATGATTTTGAATTTTCGAGATCATCTCCTTCAATAATGAACAGCACATGGTTCATTTTATCTACAATTTTAAGATCCGCATGCCTTGAAGCTTCTTTTAAATGGGTAGCCTCTTCAACAGTAACTTGCAAATCTTTTGTTCCATTTATAATTAAGATGGGTAAATCTAAAGATTGTATTACATCTTGAGGATTGTATTGCATCCAATTCATCATAAAAGGTTGAATGTCAATATTAAAAAAAGAACTCAAAGCTGTAGGATAATCCGTTGTTGTTTTCCCCTTACGCATGATGTCAAAAACTCTCTTGGTGTCTTCTGTATACATGTGTGCTGTTTTTTGAACTTGTTCAATTATGACTTTATCGATACTCTGTCCCGCACCGGATACCGAAATAAAACCATCCGCCCTTTCTTTTGCCGCCAACATTCCTACTAAGCTACCTTGACTATGGCCTATCACATAAATCTTTGAATACGAATTTGTTTTTTTAAAATATTCAATTACAGAAATTGCATCAGTCACAAAATCGTCGAACATGATATTTTTATCCACATTTCCTTTTCTAATTTGTTTTACGATGCGTTTATCATAACGAAAGGTTGCAATTTCATGATTTGATAGACTTTCAGCCAGTTTTTTTAGTATGTTGTTTTTTAAAAAGTTTTGATTGCCATTTCTGTCAGTTGGCCCAGAATCGGCAATGAGGATCGCTAATATGGGTAGTTCTTTTGAAACTGGTGTCAACAGAGTGCCATCTACAAATCTGTTTAAGGAAATATCCGTACTTGTATAATTAATTTCCTGTGCGGTACCGATTAGAAAACACAGAAAGGAAACCAGTAAAAAATTCAATTTTATTCTACTCAACTGATACATGTTTTTATTTGATGGTTAAAGTTACATAAAAGCCAAAGGCATTGATGGACTAATAACGATTTGGACGACATTTTATTTGGTAAAACTAAAATAATATTATTCATTTAGAATGCATTTTATCGATAAATGTGTTAATTTCATCTATAAATGTTAAAATAAGGTGTATTTCATCGATTTAATAGGTATTTAAACTGATTAATTAAAATTAAATTCTACATTTGGTCTGTACTAAAATTTAGTTTTTAGTTCAATGGATTAATTAATTAATATTTGCCTTATGTTGAGGAATTAGTGACCCTAAATCTACACATAATAAAAAAGCAAATGAGGAAAACCGAGATTGAGGGATCTCGGTTTTTTATTTTTAATTAGGGTTCAATCGTCCTAAACGTCAAATTGATCCGCTCTCCAACTTTTTTCTTGGTTTTAGGAATCTGGTGTAGCCAATAATGCTGCATTTCTCCTGTCATCAAAAGCAAGCTACCGTGTTCTAATAATTGATTGTATTTTTCATCGCTTAGGGAGCGATGCTTAAACTGAAACATCCTAGAAGCCCCTAAACTTAAAGATGCGATCACAGGATTTTTACCCAATTCCTTTTCATTATCGGCATGCCAACCATTGCTGTCATTACCATTTCTGTAAAGATTTAGCAAAACCGATGTGAATTGATGATGGACAATGTGTTCAACATCCTGTTTTATATTCAATAAATTGGGCGTGAAGAGTTTTGGGAACATCGTTATGTTGGAGTAGGTATATGACTTATTATTATCAGCGTATAAAGCTGTTAAGCGAGGTTGTTTGTATGTTTTTCCAAAAATGGTGATTGTATCCTGTTGCCATGCTATGGTTTCTTTCA
>JBBKXS010000039.1:0-19065 GCA_037969605.1 Flavobacteriaceae bacterium | reverse complement strand
ATATAATAAAAACTATTGTTTTAGCTTTAAACAATAGTTTTTTTGTCTCCAATAGTTTTGTATTTTAGTTGTAATTATGATGTTATGAAGGAAATTAAAATAGAATCCACATTTACAGTCTTTGATAATATAGATGAATTGCCAAAAGAGATTTGCCTCTTAATGCAAAAAGCCATCGCTGTACGTCAAAAAGCATATGCACCGTATTCTAATTTTAGTGTTGGAGCAGCTATTTTATTAGACAATAACGAAATTGTAACGGGTAGTAACCAAGAAAATGCATCCTACCCTTCAGGTTTATGTGCAGAACGAACCACTATTTATTATGCAGGGGCCCAATTTCCAGATGCAAAAATCATTAGGATGGCTATCACCGCAGGTTCAAAAACTAAACAAACCATGGTCCCAATTCCGCCGTGTGGAGCCTGTAGGCAAGCTATTGCCGAATATGAGGTCAAACAAAATGAACCTATCGAAATTTATTTTATGGGTGAAATGGGTAAAGTTGTAAAATCAAATTCATTGGCCAATCTTTTACCATGGGTTTTTGATAAATCATTTCTATAACGTTATAGTTCCTAAAAACAGTCAATCTCTTTAATTTTACAATTTGCAACCTTTTTTATTATTAACTAAAGTGTTACTTTTGTTATTCGCTTATCCAATTTCAAATTGGAATCTCATTAATTTAGCCTAAACAGCTGAATCTCGAGAATTATTTTTAAAAATATTATTTAAATGCAAAAAATAACAAAAGAAGTTTACCTTAAATGGTATGAAGATATGTCATTCTGGAGAAAGTTTGAGGACAAACTGGCTGCAGTTTACATACAGCAAAAAGTAAGAGGATTTCTTCACTTATACAATGGTCAGGAAGCTGTGTTAGCAGGTGCCCTTCATGCCATGGACTTGACAAAGGATAAAATGATAACGGCCTATCGTAATCACGTACAGCCTATTGGGATGGGAGTAGACCCTAAACGAGTTATGGCAGAATTATACGGAAAGGCGACAGGAACCTCGCAAGGTTTGGGAGGATCGATGCACATTTTTTCCAAAGAGTTTCGTTTTTATGGTGGTCATGGTATAGTAGGGGGTCAAATCCCTTTAGGTGCTGGAATTGCTTTTGGGGATAAATACCATGGCAGCGATGCAGTGACTCTATGTTGTTTTGGTGATGGTGCTGCAAGACAAGGATCTTTACATGAAACCTTCAATTTGGCTATGCTTTGGAATTTGCCAGTAGTTTTTGTCTGTGAAAACAATGGCTACGCCATGGGTACCTCGGTGCAACGCACGGCAAGTCATACTGATATTTGGAAACTTGGTTTGGGATACGAAATGCCATCTGGACCAGTTGATGGGATGAATCCAATAAAAGTGGCCGAAGCTTTTGATGAAGCAATTCAGAGGGCAAGACGAGGAGAGGGTCCATCATTTTTGGAACTAAAAACCTATCGTTACAGAGGACATTCCATGAGTGACGCGCAACACTATAGAACGAAAGCAGAGGTTGAAGAATACAAGAAAATAGATCCGATTACACAAGTAAGAGATGTTATTTTAGAAAAGAAATATGCAACAGAGGCAGATTTGAAAGTCATTGATAAACGTGTTAAGGATTTGGTCGGTGTATGTGAGAAATTTGCTGAAGAATCACCTTATCCAGAAAAGAATGTGATGTACGACGCTGTTTATGAACAAAAAGATTATCCATTTATCCAACATAAACTATAAAATATGGCAGAAGTAATAAATATGCCTCGTTTAAGTGACACCATGGAAGAAGGTACAGTAGCTTCTTGGTTAAAGAAAGTAGGCGATAAAATAAATGAAGGTGATATTCTTGCAGAAATTGAAACCGACAAAGCCACAATGGAATTTGAATCCTTTCATGAAGGCACATTACTTTATATCGGTGTAAAAGAAGGGGAAACCACCAAAGTTGATGAGCTTTTGGCGATTATAGGTGATAAAGGTGAAGATATTTCAGCCCTTTTAAAAGGAGATAATCCAAAACCAAAAGAAGATTCTAAAGAAAAAGCAATCGAAACCAAAACTGAAGCACCTGCTGAAACAAAGCAAAGTGAATTGCCTAAAGGAGTCATTATTGTTACGATGCCTAGATTGAGCGATACCATGGAAGAGGGCACCGTTGCAACCTGGTTGAAAAAAGTTGGTGATGAGGTGAAAGAAGGCGATATTCTTGCAGAAATAGAGACCGATAAAGCTACAATGGAATTTGAATCGTTTCAATCAGGGAATTTACTTTATATAGGGTTACAGGAAGGTGATTCTGCCAAAGTTGATTCTCTTTTGGCTATTATTGGTCCAAAAGGAACAAATGTAACTGATATTGCCAAAAATTTTAAAGCAAGTTCAGATTCAGCATCTACTGAAGAAGCTCCAAAATCTGAAGCCCCCAAAGTTGAATCTCCTAAAGAGGAAAGTAAAGTCACTTCGGTTGCAGTTGAGAAATCCCAACCCGCGACTGTTGCTTCGCCAGGCGGAAGAATATTTGTTTCTCCTTTGGCCAAAAAAATGGCCGATGAAAAAGGCATCAATTTGTCGCAAGTTAAAGGATCAGGAGAAAATGGGCGTATAGTAAAACGTGATATAGAAAACTTTACACCATCTGCGGTAACTGCTGCTTCAGTTGGTAAGTTTGTGCCAACCGGTCAAGAAGATTTTGATGAGAGACCCAATTCTCAAATGCGTAAGGTGATAGCCAAACGTTTGGCAGAATCTAAATTTACAGCACCTCATTACTATTTAAATGTGGAGTTTGATATGACCAATGCTATGTCATTCCGTGAACAATTTAATTCGATACCTGACACTAAAATTTCATTTAACGATATGGTTGTTAAGGCCTGTGCCTTAGCCTTGAAACAGCACCCTCAAGTGAATTCACAATGGTTTGCAGATAAAATGCGCCTAAATAACCATGTGCATATTGGCGTTGCTGTAGCTGTAGAAGATGGCTTAGTAGTTCCAGTGGTTCGTTTTGCAAATGAACAAAGTTTACCACAAATTGGAGCCGCAGTTAAGGACTATGCTGGAAGAGCAAGAACTAAAAAACTCACACCACAAGAAATGGAAGGCAGTACGTTTACGGTTTCTAATCTTGGTATGTTTGGAATTGATAGTTTTACATCCATTATTAATCAACCCAATTCAGCAATATTATCTGTGGGTACCATAGTGGAAAAACCTGTGGTCAAAAACGGACAAATTGTAGTTGGAAATACGATGAAACTTTCTCTAGCCTGTGATCATAGAACGGTTGACGGTGCTACAGGGGCACAATTCCTTCAAACCTTAAAAGGTTATATTGAAAATCCAGTGACCATGCTTGCCTAAGCTATTGGTATATAATTTAAAAACCACTACAAACTGTAGTGGTTTTTTTATTTAACATCTTCATAAATTAATCTTTTTCTATTATAGGAAAGGCATCAAAAGGCTCTACTAGAGCAATAAAAAGCAAACAAGGCCCAGAATCCAAACATTTTGCTTTATGTGGCTTTTTAGCAGGACCATACGCATAAGAACCCGCTTTCAAGGTTTGGGATGGCTCTCCTTCGTAGGTCACTTCAAGCACTCCTGTAACCAAAAGCATTCGCTCTTGGGTATGGTGCCAATGATTGGCAATCGCTGTATTGGCAGGAACTTTAAAAAAAAGATCCATATTAGGTTTGCTCATATCACCGTGTAAAATAGTGAAAGTACAACCAGGTAAAAAGTCTGGTGCTGGATGCCATGTTAAATCAATATTATCTGCTGTTAATCCAATTGACATTTCGGTTGTTCCATCATCGTTATTTTGAGCAAATACTACAAATCCTAAAAAGAAGCACATCAAAAGTAATAAGTAACTTAAATTGTTTGAAATAGAAGTTGTTTTCATAATACATTAATAATTAGTTATTAGTATTCTAATTTACGTTAAATACTTCATAGAATACTAATAAGATAAGTTTAAATACTTATTATCAGTAATTAAGATTAAAATTATCTTAGTAAGATAAAAATTTCTTTTGAGCAACAAGGGATGTTTAGAAGCCTTTATAGCTAGCCTTATTTGCTTGAGTATAGTAGAAATGCATCTTTAAATTTAGTTTCATTTAGGTAAAACAAAATCCTGCTTATTTATTTGAAGCAGGATTTAGTGTTCATAAAATAAGGTAATGCCATCCCTAATTTTTCTTTGCGGTTGATGGATCAATAATGGTTTTTACAGCGGCAACCGAATTGGCTGGGAAACCACCTTTTTTCGCATGTTCACGTACCAATTCTTCATTTTTGGCCATATACACACAATAAATTTTATCTCCGGTTACATAGCTATGCAGCCATTTGATATTATCCGATCCCATTTCACCTAATACACCACATGATGTTTGCGAAATGGCTTGTAGTTCTTCAGAAGTTAAATTTCCTGCTCCAGGAATTTCACGTTCAATGACGTACATGTTTTCATTTGGCGTTTTTAATTCTTTTTGCAAAAGATTAGTTGCTGATTTTTCTTGTCCCATAACGTTAAATGTTGTTGTGGCAATTGCCAAGATTAATACTGATTTTAAAATTTTCATTGCTTTTGAGTTTTTGGTTAAACAATAAATTACATTTAATAACCCTAAAATTACTTACCTAAAAACAAAAGCATAACCACAAACAATTCAATTAATTACAATTTTGAACCATTTGATATAATTCGAATAAAAAGAAGTTAATATATATGCTGTTGTATATATTTTGAGGGAAGAATCTTAAACTTGCTTTTAAAACATTCAGAAAAATAGGCCAGACTATTGAAGCCTGTTTGAAAGGCGATTTCAGAAATATTACCACGTTGTTCGTGTAATAATTTTAAGCTTCTATTTAATCGATAATCCCTTAAAAAGCTATTGGGTGATTTACCTGTAAGTGAAGTTAGTTTTCGGTATAACTGCGATTTACTATAACCCAGTGCTTTGCCAAAACTTACCACATCAAGTTCTGTATTGTTCCATACTTTTTCAACATAATCCATTAATTTGGTCAAAAAGTGCTGTTCATCAAACGTTAAGGTATAAATCTGTTCTTTGTCAATAGAGGCATTCCTATTTTCGCTCTCATATAAAGATTGAATTTCTGGAGAAATGACAACTTCATGTTTTATAATTTCGCACATTCTAGTTGCAAGAGTAACAGTTTCCTCAAAAATATTGTCTTTTGATGTAACAGGAGCTCCAGCATCGATTCCAATTTTTAAAATGCGATTATGAATTTCAAATTTGGGAGTGATATATTTAAAATTGGACTGAATTTTAAGGGCACAAAATATGGAATTGGTTACCGATTTGAAAGAGACTAAATACGAATTATTATTTTGCTTTACAATACTTCCTTCAAATTGAGCAATGGTTTTTGTGACGCTATTATGAAATTTTTGAGTAAAAATGCTGAACTGATTGGCTTCAATTCTATTTAAATAATTACTGGTTTCTATAACCATAATGACCCTAAATGCAGGGTCATTAATAATATTTAATTTCGAATCTTGTGACTTTTCTGGATCTACAATTCTTCCTAAAAAGGAAGCTACGATGTTAGGATTGACTTCGATGATTTTATTTGGAACATCACCATGGGCTTTCCTGTGCATAGATTCGATAGCTTCTTTGTTTGGAGCTTCAATGAGGCAAAACACATGTTTCCTTTCGTTATCATACCAATAGGTAAAGCCACGGCAACTGAATTCACGTTCAATTTTTAAATCCTCTTGATGTATTGTTGCCAAAGTTTCTGCTGTGGTGCCTTCAGAAACCTCATGGCGATCCATAAAAATTGGCATATATAAATAATTTTATACAAGTTAATGATTTTTAGGTGATTGTTATGAAACAGGGAGAATATTTTTTAACATCATATTTCTAGGTCGGACTATTTAAAAAAAAGCATAAAAAAAATTGAGACTGTAAGTTTTTTTTATCTTTAATCCCAGCAATAATGAATACCTATGAAAAACGTCCTACTTCTTTTAATGTTATTAGGAACATTAAGTTGTGAAGCTAAAAATGATCCTAAAATTGTTACTCCTAATGACCTTCGCGAAATTGTAAACTATTTAGCTTCAGACAGTTTAAAAGGAAGAGTTTCTGGTAGCGGAGGGATTGATGCAGCAGCCACCTATATAGAGGATTATTTTAAAACTTCGGGAATCAAACCCTATTTTGGAACCTATCGTGACACTTTTAAAATAAAAGACATTGAAGCTTTTAATGTTGTAGGAGTTTTGGAAGGTACCGATCCAATGCTTAAAAATGAGATTATCATGTTAAGTGCGCATTACGACCATATTGGCATAGGAAAATCCATTAAGAAATTTGGTGGAAGGCTTACAGAAATCGATTCCGTTGCCAACGGTGCTAATGACAACGCCTCGGGTACTGCTACGGTTTTAGCATTGGCAAAACATTTTGCCAATAAAAAAAACAATAAAAGAACCATTTTGTTTGTATTATTTACAGGCGAGGAATTTGGTTTGTTGGGTTCTAAACATTTATCAGAACGTCTCAAGTCAGTAAATTTGAATCTGTATACCTTGGTTAATTTTGAAATGTTGGGAGTACCTTTTACAGATAATAGAGGTTATGATGTGTTTCTATCGGGTTACGATTTATCCAATATGGCTAAAAAAATGAATGAATATACGAGATTTAATTTAATTGGAAAATCTGATTTTGCGGTAAAGAATCAATTATTTAAACGTTCGGATAATTATCCGTTTTATAGTGCTTTCAATGTGCCATGTCAAACCATTTCCAGTTGTGATTTGACCAATTATGAATATTACCATCATGTGGATGACGAAGCCGATAAATTGGATTATGAACACATGGCAAATGTGGTGAATAAATTGATTCCTGCCATTGAAGCCATGGCCAATTCAGAAACTAAGGAAATTAAAATGAATGATGAGTAAACATGTAATTATTACAGGAACAAGTCGTGGTATTGGATTTGAATTGGTAAAGATGTTTGCCAAATCAGGTCATAAGGTGTTAGCTCTATCCAGAAATACACAGCCTGTTGATGGTATGCATTTGGAAAATGTGACCACCTTTGCCTTTGATTTATCCAAATCAGAAGATTTTATATGGGTTGACGATTTTATAGAAACAAATTGGAGCCAAGTTGATATTCTCATTAATAATGCAGGAAACTTGATCAACAAACCGTTTTCAGAAACCACAATTTCAGATTTTGAAAAGGTTTATAGGACCAATGTGTTTGGTGTTGCTGCATTGATTAAGGTTGTTGTTCCTTTTATGAGAAAAAATAGTCATGTGGTCAACATCAGTTCCATGGGAGGTGTTCAGGGGAGTACAAAATTTGCTGGTCTGTCGGCTTACAGTTCTAGTAAAGGAGCGGTTATCTCGTTAACTGAGTTATTGGCCGAAGAATATAAAGAAACTGGACCAAGTTTTAATGTACTGGCGTTAGGCGCGGTACAAACCGAAATGTTAGAAGAAGCTTTTCCAGGGTATCAAGCTCCACGGACTGCTAAAGAAATAGCCAATTATATTTTTGACTTTGCCCTTAATGGAAACAAATTCTACAATGGGAAACTCCTTCAGGTTTCCAGTTCTACACCTTAAATATGAGTAAATACAAATGCATCATTTTTGATTGTGATGGGGTTCTGGTCGATAGTGAACCTATCTCGAATAAGGTACTAGTGGACATAGCAAATGAATATGGTGCGAAAATAGATTTGGAGTATGCCTTAAAACATTTTAAAGGAGGCTCTATGCAAGGTTGTGTGGATAAAATTTCAGAACTTATTAAAGAACCCCTTCCAGATCATTTTGTTGAAACCTATAGAAAACGAAGTTTTGAAGCCTTTAAAAAGGATGTAAAACCTGTTGATGGTATAAAATCAGTTCTTGACACTTTAGAAATCCCGTTTTGTGTCGCTTCAAGTGGTCCTGTTGAGAAGATCAAATTTAATTTAGAACTCACAGGTTTGTTGCCCTATTTTGAAGGTAAAATCTTTAGTTGTTACACCATCAATAAATGGAAACCCAATCCAGCCGTGTTTCTTTGGGCTGCCAGTATCATGAAATTTAAACCTAAAGATTGCCTAATTATTGAAGATAGTTTAACGGGTGTAAAAGCAGCCAAAAATGGAGGGTTTGACGTATTTGGTTATACTGTACATGATTATAACAATGAATTGGAAAAAGAAGCGACTTTGGTTTTTAATAACATGAACCAGCTTCTAAAATTGCTTGTTTAAATTTTTATTCCCTTATTTTTGACCTAATGCAAAACACACTTCTACATTACATACCAGAGCAAGCCATTCCTCATATTTTAGAGCTTTTAAAGCATGATCATTTGGTGGTCAAGGTAAAAAGCGAGCGTAAAACACGGCATGGTGATTATAGAAAATTACCAAACAACAAGCACCAAATTACGATCAATGCCAACTTAAATCACTATCGATTTTTAATTACATTAATACACGAGATCGCCCATTTTGAAGCCTATCAAAACCATGGTCGGTTTATCAAACCTCATGGCGTAGAGTGGAAACGCACCTTTCAGCACTTGATGCTACCATTTATCAACCCTCAAATTTTTCCTGAGCAAGTGTTGCCACTTTTGGCAAAACATTTTAAAAACCCAAAAGCTTCTAGTGATTCTGATGCAAAATTGGCTTTGGCATTAAAACAATTTGATACCCCAAATGATAAAACTTATGTTTTTGAAGTACCTTTAGGAAATTCATTTATGCTTTATAACGGAAAAGTATTTAAAAAGGGAATGAAACGTACCAAACGTTACGAATGCGTCGAAATTAAAACAGGGAAGTTATATTTGTTTAATCCAAATGCTGAGGTTGAACTTATAGACGGTTAATCATAATCAGTTCACAGTTTTTAGTCATTAAATATAATTATTGAAATTGTGGCGAGTTAATTATTAATATGAAGAATAAAAATTATTACGCCATTTTAATGGCTGGAGGAGTAGGCTCCAGATTTTGGCCGGTAAGCACGAAAGAATTTCCCAAACAGTTTCACGATATGTTAGGTACTGGTGATACGCTTATTCAAAAAACATTTAATAGACTTGCCACGCTAATTCCAAAGGAGAATATTTTTATCTTAACTAATGAGAGTTATAACGAATTGGTATTTGAACAATTGCCAGATGTGACCAAGCGTCAAGTGGTTTTAGAACCTGCAATGCGCAATACTGCTCCTTGCATTTTATATGCCTCTTTGAAAATCCAGAAGGAAAATCCTAATGCGGTCATGATTGTAGCTCCAAGTGACCATTGGATTGAAGATGAAAAAGCCTTTGCACAAAATGTGAAACAAGCCTTTGATTTTTGTTTTACAAATGATGCGTTGATGACACTTGGAATCACTCCTACATTCCCGAATACAGGTTATGGATATATTGAATATGATAATACTTCGAAACAAAACATAAAACCTGTACAACAATTTCGGGAAAAACCAGATTATGCTACTGCAAAATCATTTATAAGCCAAGGTAATTTTTTATGGAATGCGGGCATCTTTATGTGGAGCGTGAAAAGTGTGATTTCAGCATTTCAGCAGCACCAGCCTGATTTGTATGCGTTGCTTGTAAAAGGAATTCGGATGTACAATACTAGTTCTGAAGATGATTTTATAACTGATCATTATGGTAAATCTGAAAACATATCGATAGACTATGCCATAATGGAAAAGAGTAAAAATGTGTTTGTATTGCCAGCTACTTTTGATTGGAATGACCTAGGCACCTGGGGAAGTTTGTATGATAAGTTGAATAAGGATAGGCATAATAATGCGATTTTAAATGCTAAAACTCTGGCCGAAAATGCCGAAGGCAATATTATTAGAACTAATAAAGGAAAACTTGTTGTGGTTGATGGATTGGATAATTATATTATTGTTGACAATGATGATGCATTGCTAATTTATCCAAAAAGCAAGGAACAAGACATCAAACAAGTTCTTCAAAGATTCAAAAATAAATTTGGGGAACATTATGGGTAAAAATCAGAAAGATAAATTAAACCATTCTGACGAGGATTTACATCATATAGAGGAATCCAAGGAAGCCGTTGTGAAAGAGGCTAAAGATCTATTTGCAAGACTAAAACATTTTTTAAGTCGAACTTTAGGGTTTAAAAAAGACACCGATCGCGACGCAACTATTGAAGCCATTAAAAACGATATCCCATTTAAAGGGACAACGGTCTGGATTTTAATTTGCTCCATTTTTGTCGCATCAATAGGACTGAATTATAATTCTACTGCTGTCGTTATTGGGGCGATGTTAATTTCGCCATTAATGGGTCCAATTTTGGGAATTGGAATGTCCATTGCCATTAATGATATCGTTGTATTGCGTAAATCATTGGTCAATTTTGCCGTAATGATCGTGTTAAGTATTCTAACGGCCTATCTGTTTTTTGAAATTTTTCCGTTACGCGAAGACTCATCTGAATTAATTTCAAGGACTCGTCCAGATATTCGAGACGTTCATATCGCTTTTTTTGGTGGATTAGCCTTAATTATTGCCAAAACAAAAAAAGGCACCATTGCATCCGTAATTTTTGGGGTTGCCATAGCAACTGCGTTAATGCCTCCATTGTGCACCGTTGGATATGGGCTTGCCAAAGGATTCGAGCCCGGATTAACTGAAGGTTCTACAGGGTATTCATATGCTTTGGGTGCACTATATTTATTTACGATCAATTCTATTTTTATCGCATTGTCCACGTTTCTAGTTTTAAAGGTCTTGCGTTTTCCTAAGACTAAATATGAAAATTCAAAAAAGCAAAGGTTTGTGGCACGATTGGCCATGTTATTGGCTGTTGTGGTCATGATTCCCGCAGTATGGACTTTCATAAAAATTCTTAAAGAAAGCAGCTATGAGCAGGATTATAAAAAATTCATTCAAACAAAAATAGCAAATAATGAAAATTTGTGGTTAAGAAAAGAAAACTTGGACATGAATAATAAAACCATTAAACTCGATTTTAACGGAGAAATGGATAGTGCTGTAAAAACCGATTTGGAGAATGCCTTACAGGATAAATCAATCTTCCCAAATATTTATGATTTTAAATTGGAAGTTAACGGTGACGAAAGAAGAACTTATAAAATGATCTTGGGCCAACTTGATAAACTTTATGAAGTTATAGATGAAAAGGATAATTTGATAAACGATTTAAAATTGCAAGTTGATAGTATATCAATGATAGCATTAAAAAATAATGGCATTGATCTTACTGCTTTTATCGCTATAGTAAAAGAAACTAAAATTAAATTTAAGGACTTACAATATTTTAGTTATGCCAATACATTGGAATCGAGTGATTTTTTAAACGCCAACCCAGTGACCGTAATTACTGTAAAATGGAATCCTATTTTAACAGATAAATTGGTTTTAGTAAAAGAAAAAGAATTGACCAATTGGTTAAAACAACAATTAAAGACCGATAAAATTATTGTAAGGCATTAGGATTTATTCGTTTTCTTCAATATACATTTTACGAACTTTTTTGAAGAGTTCAGAAGAATATACAAAATCGGTCACCGCTTTATTGTCAGTTTTAAAAATGGTTTCTTTTGAACCTTCCCACGCTTTAGAGCCATCTATTAAAAACACGATTTTTTCACCAATTTCCATTACTGAGTTCATATCATGTGAATTAATAACGGTAGTGATATTATACTCTTCTGTAATTTCCTGAATCAAATTATCGATCAATATGGCTGTATAAGGGTCTAGACCAGAATTAGGTTCGTCACAAAATAAGTATTTCGGTTTATTAACAATGGCTCTAGCAATAGCCACGCGTTTTTGCATACCACCCGAAGCTTCACTTGGCATTTTGCTATGCGCATCAGCTAAATTAACGCGTTTTAGTACAAAATCTACACGGTCTTGCATTTCACTTTTAGATTGTTTAGTAAACATTCGTAAAGGGAACATGACATTTTCTGCAATGGTCATGGAATCAAATAAAGCACTTCCTTGAAACACCATGCCCATTTCGGCTCTCAAATTTCGTTTTTGGTCATTGGATAATTCAGAATATATTTTTCCATCATAGGAAATTGTCCCGTTGTCAGGAGTATAAAGCCCCAATAAACATTTCAATAATACCGTTTTACCAGAACCACTTCGTCCAATAATTAAATTGGTCTTTCCTTCATTAAATGAGGTACTTATTCCATTTAATATCTCAGTACCACCAAACCATTTATGTATGTCCTTGACTTCTATCATTAGCTTAACAGTAATTGGGTTAGTATATAGTTAAAAAGGATAATCATCACACTGGTCCACACAAATGCCGTTGTACTGGCCTTACCAACTTCAAGGGCTCCACCTTTCATATAATAACCATAAAAAGACGGGATTGTTGCCAATAAAAACGCGAATACAAAGGTTTTAATAAAAGCGTAAGTGAGATGAAACGGTGTGAAATCTAATTGAACGCCTGTAATAAAATCATCTAATGAACTAAATCCCCCATAAACGCAGGCCGCCATTCCTCCAAGTATTCCCAAAAACATGGCTATGGAAATCGCGAAAGGGTAAAGTAACATAGCAATAAATTTTGGAAAAACTAAATAATTTAAAGAGTTAATCCCCATAACTTCTAAGGCATCAATTTGTTCGGTAACCCTCATCGTGCCGATACTTGAAGTTATAAACGAACCCACTTTTCCTGCCATAATAATAGAAATGAACGTTGGAGCAAACTCCAAAATCACTGACTGTCTAGTAGCGAAACCAACCAAATATTTTGGGATTAACGGATTGTTGATGTTTAAGGCCGTTTGAATAGTTACAACGCCTCCAACAAAAAAGGAAATAAATGCAACAATACCTAAGGAGCCAATTATCAGGTCATCAATATCTTTTAAAATCAAGGTTTTCATCACCGACCATTTCGTAGGCTTTCGAAACATTTCAGCAATCATCAAAAAATAGGCACCAATATTGTGAAGGTATGTCATATTAAAAGTTGTAAGCGCTAAAGTAAAAAAACTTATACTTATTTAACCTTAAATTTAAAATAAGATATTCTAAAAACAGTATTTTTGAATAAGTAAAACAAATCAGTATCATGAAATATTTAGCCGTACTCACTTTCTTTTTTATGTTAATTCCTTCCGGCAATTCACAATTAGAGATTACCCAAATTGAAACTCATGAAGATTACGTATTGGAATCGAAACCAAAGTTGGTTGTTGGTATTGTTGTGGACCAAATGCGTTATGATTATCTCACTAGATTTTATAGCAAATATGGAGAAGGCGGTTTTAAGCGAATGATGAATGAAGGTTTTAATTTAAAAAATAATCATTTTAATTACGTCCCAACCTATACTGGTCCTGGCCACTCATCAATTTTCACGGGGACAACTCCCAAATATCATGGTATTATCTCAAATAATTGGTATGATAAGGGTAGTAGGGCCATGGTATATTGTGTCCAAGACGATTCAGTTCAATCCGTTGGCACAAAGGATCTTTCAGGTCAAATGTCTCCATTCCGAATGAAAACCACCACTTTTGGCGATGAAAACAGATTGTTTACTCAAATGCGTAGCAAATCCATTGGGATTTCCATAAAAGATAGGGGGTCCATTTTACCTGCAGGTCATACTGCAAATGCCGCTTATTGGTTACAAGGGAAAGATGAAGGGCAATGGATTTCTAGTACGTATTATTTGGACAAACTACCAAAATGGGTCAATGACTTCAATGCCTCGGGAGTTTCAAAATCTTATTTGAAAGTTTGGAATACCCTCTATGACATTAATACATATTCTGAAAGTGGAGAGGACTTAAACACATTTGAGGGCGGTTTTGTAGGGAAGCAAACCGCTACATTTCCTTATGATTTAAATGCTTTGAAAGAACAAAATGGATTATATGAAATTTTAAAAGCATCGCCTTTCGGAAATAGCTTGACTACAGATTTTGCTATAGCCGCGATTGATGGAGAACAACTTGGTAAGGATAAGATATCAGATGTTTTAACTGTAAGTTTTTCCAGTACAGATTATATCGGACATAATTTTGGAGTGAACTCCAAAGAAGTTGAAGATGCTTATTTGCGTTTGGATATCGATTTAGAGCGACTTTTTAAAGCCTTAGATGATAAAGTTGGCAAAGGTGAATATACTGTATTTTTAACGTCAGATCACGGCGCAGTAGATGTGCCATCTTACTTGGAGTCTGTAAAAATTCCTTCAGGATATTTAAATGATCTTGAAATGAGGCAAAAATTAGGTGTTTTCATGAGTACAACTTTCAAGGAAAAGGGTTTGATTGAAAATGTTAGTAATAATCAAATATTCTTAAATCGGGAAAAAATAAAACAGATGGGATTGGAATTGGAAGATGTGCAAGAAACCATTGTCAATGAACTGATTGGGTATGATCAAATTGAAAAGGTGTATTCAGCACATACCATGAGTACTACCATGTTTTCAACGGGAATTGAAGAATTGTTGCAAAATGGTTTCAACCAAAAACGTTCTGGAGATGTTTTGTTTGTTAACGACCCCGCTTATATTTCTTATAGCAAAACAGGATCAACACATGGAAGTGCCTATAATTACGATACCCATGTCCCTCTTTTATTTTTCGGGAAAGGTATCAAACATGGATATACTTATCAAAAGACAGAAATTACCGATATTGCCCCTACCATTTCAGCACTTTTAGGCATTAGTTTTCCTAATGGAGCAACTGGAAAACCCCTTGATTTTATCTTACAGTAAGATGAGCATGGTCTAAAAAACTTCAGCTTTTTTATCCTATTTAAATGCACTTTGTCGAAATGTTGGAATTATAACATTTTAACCGTTAGATATTTAGTAAATTTAATAGTTAACTTTAGAATTGTTTGTTATGAAAGAAAATTTACTTTTTAACTCCCCAAATCAATTTTTTTGCACTATAAAATCTTACGGGTTAGCACTCATTTTCATGTTGTTTGGATTGAACTACACTATTGCACAAGATGACCATGCCAATGAAAATGCTACCGTAGATGGAGGAACTATAAGTACTCTGGAAAACACTTCTATTTGCTTAGGTGATGATAACCCAGATGTGATCAATGTTACGGTTGAAGGTGCTTCAGGACGTGTGAAGCATTGGATTGTTACAGATGACAATGATGATGATCCAAAGATTTTGGTATTACCTGAAACCTCTGAAATAGATTTCAGTGAATTCGAACCAGGAGATTATAGAATTTATCACATTTCATACAATGGCCTTAAACCTTTGTTTGAGCCTTTTTGGCATAAGCACGTCATGAATTTTTCAGATCTGCGTGGCCGGTATGATGTATCCGATAATTATATTGATGTTCTCGTACAATTAAAGCCTACAGGAGGCAATTTGGAAGGTGGGCCTTTTGAGTTTTGTGTTGGAGATGGTGAACCTGATCATATCCCCGAAGGTGCCATTAGCCTTTCAGGAAATATGGGGGCCAATTCTCAATGGGTAGTTACCAATGAAGACGGATCGACCATTCTTGGTTTGCCGCCAAACAGTTATACCGAAGTGAACTTTGATGAAGCTCCTGCTGGGACATGCTTGGTGTGGCACTTCATGTATGAAGATGGTATATCAGGATTGGAAGTTGGTGCTGCTACTGCAGATTTGATGGGTTGTTTTGAATTTTCAAATTCAGTTACGGTTATTAGAAGACATACCGAAGGCGGAACATTGGAAGGAGGCCCATTTGAGTTTTGTGTCGGCGATGGTGAAGTCGATAACATTCCCGATGGAGCTATTTCCCTTTCAGGAAATGAAGGAACAAATTCACAATGGGTGGTGACCAATGAAGATGGATCCACCATTCTTGGATTGCCGCCAAATAGTTATACTGAAGTGAACTTTGATGAAGCACCGGCAGGAACCTGTTTGGTATGGCATTTAAGCTATGAAGACGGAATAACAGGATTGGACGTTGGGAATAATCCAGCTGACCTAATGGGATGTTTTAGTTTATCAAATTCAGTTACAGTGATAAGAAAGCATACCGAAGGAGGCACGCTAGAAGGTGGTCCATTTGAATTTATAGTTGGTGATGGAGAAGCCGATAACATACCAGAAGGTGCCATTACCCTTACTGGTAACGAAGGAACAAATTCGCAATGGGTGGTTACCAATGAAGATGGTTCTACAATTCTTGGATTGCCACCGAATAATTATACAGAGGTGAATTTTGATGAAGCACCAGCAGGAACCTGTTTGGTATGGCATTTAAGTTATGAAGATGGTTTGGAAGGATTGGAAGTAGATGCGATGGTTGCCGATTTAGAAGGATGTTTTAGCTTTTCTAATTCGGTGAGTGTGGTTAGAACAGCTTCAAGCGCAGGAATAGTATATATTATACCTAATCCAGCTGGTAGTGTAGCTAATATTGATCTATCCGATTTTAGCAGTGAAGACTTTACAATAAGCATTTATAATTTACTAAATGCCAGGATATTTAATCGGTCTTTTGACTTAAGAAGTTTGAGTCATAACATGATTTCAATAGACGTCAGTGGTTATCAGGAAGGTTTATATTTTGTAAAAGTTAAAGATAACACAACAGGAAAAGAATATATCAAAAGATTACTTGTGAATTAGAAACATGTTGAATTAAATATAAAAAAAAAGGGGTCAAATCAGTTTTGGCCTCTTTTTTTTAACATTCCTTTCCAACGTAATTTTCTAATAAAATTGCCTTGCTCTACTGTAACCAGATAAGCCAATTTTTCTTTTTTGGCTTTAAAATAGCCACCCATATAATCTACAAATAAATTAAAGCTCCCTTTTTTGTAAGCCAATTTCAAAGCCGAAACTAGGGTAATCATAAAACCATAGCGCATCTTGTACATAGCTTCACCTTGAAGATATTTTGATGCTTTATGGTAACCAATTCCTGTAGGTTTAAGATGTTTGACATGAAGGGATGCATCGGTTAAAATTTCCCAAGTGTAATATTTGGCCAACAATTCATCTATAGTATCCCAACCCATGGAAGGTTTCAGCTTTCCTATTTGAAGAAAACAATCTTTTCTATAGGATTTTAATGCGCCTCTTATATGATCTTTGCGGGTCAAGCTTTCCAAAACCCAACTGCTATTCTTTTCAATATAACAAAACCCAGCTGCCATTCCCACTTTGGAATTGTGGTTATAATGGGCAACAATTTTTTCTAAATAATTATTCGGGAAAATGAGATCGGCATCAAACTTACAGATAATATCGTAATGGTCATCAAGCGTTTTGTACCCTTTATAAAATGCATTAATGATTTTTGATCCTGGCAGATGCTCGTTTGAAGATTTTGAATTGACTAACGAAATCCATTTGTATTTTTCGGCATAAGCTTCAACAATGTCTTCAGTCTCGTCTGTCGAATTATCATTCACAACAACAATACGTTTTGGCAAGAATGTTTGATTGACCAATGAGTCTAAAGTAAGCGAAATGGAATCTTGTTCGTTGTGGGCAGGAATGACGATATAAATGTTCAAAATTGAAAGATTAGAGATTCAAAGTTAAACTCTTTCAGCATAAATAATGTAATATCTAGGTATAAACCATCTTAAAAGAGGACGAATTCCGATTTTCTTGGTGGGATTGGTCCATTTCTTTCTGTCCATGATTTTCCAACCCGCTTTTTCCAATAACCAATCAAATTGCCAGTCTTCAAATTCATGATAATGGCGGTCTCTCAAATCTGTTTTACTTCGATAGGCAGAAGAAAACCATAATTTTAGGGGCACACTAGCAACTAATTTTTTTGATTTTATGGATTGTAAAACTGTAAAGGGAGAGAGAAGGTGCTCAAAAATTTCAAATGCAGTAACGACATCTGCTTCAGAATTTTCAATCGCTGAAACATCACTATCCAAATCTTCTCCTTTAGTGTTTTCGATACTATAACCATGGTTGGCCATAATTTCTGTAAAAGGGTTTGCAACACCTAAATCTAAAATCCGTTCAGAAGTTGAAATATGCTTTTGTAAAAATTGAAGGGTAAGTTTATAGCGTTTGCTCGGAAAAGTTTTGTCGTACATCATCAAGTTTCCTTCAAACGGAAATCTTTTGGTTATTAATATTTGTATACTATGGCGTTGATGTGCATTCCTGCGCCAACACTTGCAAATATAATAACATCGCCTTTGGTAAGACTATGATTTTCTAATTTATTGTTTCTGACCAAATCAAAAAGGGTAGGAACGGTCGCTACAGAACTGTTCCCAAGGGTTTGAATGCTCATTGGCATAATGCCTTCTGGAATCTCTGTTTTATAAAGCTTATAAAACCGCTTTAGTATAGCTTCATCCATTTTTTCATTGGCCTGATGAATGAAAATTTTCTTCACATCATTAATATTAGCACCACTATTGTCCAAACAAGTCTTTATAGCAATTGGAACGTTGTTAAGCGCGAATTCGTAAATTTTGCGCCCATCCATTTTAATATATCGGGTATCCCTGCACAAATCCTGATTATTGGAATTCCCGAAGAATAAATAGTACGCTTCGTCATAAGTATAACTTGCCGTTTCATGTGCCAAAATTCCTCCTTCATCTTCTGTAGCTTCTATTACCGTAGCTCCTGCTCCATCAGAATATATCATGGAATCTCGATCATGTTTATCGACCACTCTGGATAAGGTTTCAGAACCAACGACCAAACAACGTTTGGCCATTCCTGCTTGAATAAATGCTTTGGCCTGAATAACGCCTTCAACCCAACCTGGACAGCCAAATAGAATATCATAAGCCACACATTTTGGATTCTTAATACGCAAACTATGTTTTATACGAGATGCTAAGCAGGGCAAAAGATCACTTTGAATAGCGTTATTCTTTACATCACCAAAATTATGGGCTACAATTATATAATCGAGAGTTTCAGGATCTATTTTGGCATCAGCGATCGCTCTTTCTGCGGCAAAAAAGCCTAAATCAGATGAGTTTAAATGCCCTTTGGCATAACGACGTTC
>JBBKXS010000038.1:0-2898 GCA_037969605.1 Flavobacteriaceae bacterium | reverse complement strand
TTCTATTTATGCTTGTATTTCTCATGATAGGTGTACAAGCCCAAGCCCAATTGCTTGACAAACTTAAACAACGCGCCAAGGAAAAAGGGCTGGAAACACGCGAAGTCTCTTTCGATACAGCAGCCTATAATAAAGACATGAATCACAATTATGTTGAGGAGGTTGAGCTTGAGACTGTACGCGATTTTTTTACTACCGATGTTTTTATGGCCTTATATAATGAAAAAGGTATACTGATACAAACTTCGTTTTTTGATGCCGACGTAATCGCTATGCGTACAATACAAGTAACAAACCCTAACCCCATTTATCACGACAAAAAAGGCATGTTCTATGGCTATAACGATAAGGAAGGGCGATATGAAAAAATGTCAATATTGCCGGCAAGTTCTATGGGCTTTATGATGGCTGGTATGACCACGTCGGTTTATAAACTTCCGCCTGAACCTTATTATGAGGCCTTTACATTCTTGTCGGAAAAAGACCTTGCCCTCAACTTCATAGTATTGGAACTGGCCTTTATTTATAAACCCCAGCATTTTATGGACGACGACTTATACAGTGCTCAAAATGTGACCTGCAATGGGATTGAGCAATGTGTGCGGTTTAATTACAACGACCCAGAATATGAAGGCAGCTATATTCAATTTGACGAAAAGGGTCGTTTGGTCGAATTCAATATCAATAGTACCAGTACCCAATTTTCTGATGATACTAAAAATTCGTCAGGAAAATTTATCTATTCATATCAAGAATGCCATGTCGAACTTCCTGATGCTGTGGAACAATCTATGATGCCAGGCCCATTTGGCAAAATCCTCAATTTAGAAAGAGGTTTAGAACCAGCAAAACATAATAAAAAAGACAAAAAAAATAACAATAAGCCATAATCATGAAAACAAAACATATCTTTTTAACCATACTATGTCTAAGCATAGTTAATACCGCAGAAGCACAGTTTTTAAAAAAATTAAAAAAGAAAGCTGAGAATGCTGTCGAACGAACAGTTTTGAAAAAAACGGATGAAATAGTTACCGAAAAAACAGAAAACACCATTGATGATGTAGCCGATGGAAAAGAAAAAAAACCGGATGCAACGCCAGATACAACGCCAGATGCAAATCCAGATTCTAATAATGATTCACCTACCCAAGGCCATCAAAACACTAATGCTGAAATCGCTAATAATAATGCGGCCTTTAAATCTAATAAGAATGACGATGCACAACTTCCAGAGCGCTACGACTTTAATTGGGAGCTTAAAACGGTAATGACTTCGGGCAAAGATCAAACGGCTGAATTCAACTATTTAATCAATGATCACACAAAGGATTACTTTGGTTTGGAGATGTCTAGCGAAGAGTTAAAAGGGCAGGGCAAAATGGTTATGGTGATGGACAATGTTCATAAAAAGAATGTCATGTTTATGGATATGAATGGCCAAAAAATGGCACAAATCCATAAAATGGCTGAAATTAAAGATTCTAAAAACAAATCAAAAATGAGCTTTAAGGAAATTGGCACGAAAGAGATACTAGGCTTTACTTGCTATGGTATTGAGGTTGAAGACCAAAACTATAAAGGTCAATTGTATTTCACACTAGATGCACCTGTAACCTTTAGTGCCCTTTTCGCCATGGCCAATAACAAGAGTGCCCCTAAAGGTTTCGATCCGGCCTTATTACAGGTATTGCAAGAAGATGCTTTGATGTTAGAAATGCATATGACAAACAAAAAGAAAAATAAAGAAAGCTATACCATGACTTCTGTAAGTTTAGAAAAAAAGTACACGCAATTATCTAAAAAAGACTATCAGTTTATGAAGATGGGATTTTAGTAATCAGAAATAAAATAGGATCTGCTACTTCAATGTTTAATAATTAAAAAATGACCCCAAAGATAAAGTGTCGTAAAATATCGGCAAACTACCATATAAAACATTTCATGTTACATATGTGGTATAGTTTGTTACATATCTGGCATCATGATAAAAAACTTAAATATAATTTTAAGCGAGTAAAATATTATTGCTATTAATCAACATATTATGAAAAATATTACCATTATTTTAAGAAGTCTCAAACTCTACATTTTTAGTCTAGGCCTGATATTAAGTCTTTGTACACAAATATCGGCTCAAACTACTTACACAGTAATAAATAACAACGAGACTGGTGCAGGAAGCTTACGCCAAGCGATTATAGATGCCAATGGAGATGTCGCATTAGATAATATAGAATTCAATATACCTGTAGTAGGACCACATACTATTATATTAACAGGCCTTAGTTTGCCTGCTATAACAACCCCCATCAATATAGATGCTACAACTCAATCTGGGTATACTATTGGTAATCCCCAAATAATGATAAATGGTGACGGTCATTTATATGGTTTTGAACTAACAAGTAGTGCTTCTGGTAGCACAATAAATGGGTTTTCCCTAGTTAATTTTTCATATGCTATTTACAGTGACACTTCTGGAAATCATAATTTCAATAATAATTTTATAGGATTACAACCAGATGGCGCAACAGTACTTCCTAATTTATTTGGTATCAGGCTTGTAGATAGTTCTAACAATACATTTCCAACAATGTGATTGCTGGTTGTGATGGTATTGCACTTCACCTAAATGCTTCCTTATCAGAATCATCGAACAACACAATTACAGGAAATCTATTTGGTACCGACCGTTTTGGAAATTCTCAATTAAGCTCTGATGACACCACCTATAGCAATTATGATAATATCGTTATTACTTCATCTTCCAACAATATTATAGGAGGTGCAGATCCAGTAGATAGAAATATAATTTCAGGTGCTTTAGACGCTAACGATGAAGGAGAAGGGATAAATATTAACGGTTCAGCTTCAACAGGCAACCAGATAATCGGT
>JBBKXS010000037.1:0-15081 GCA_037969605.1 Flavobacteriaceae bacterium | reverse complement strand
GTTTAAAGACTTTAAACATTTTCCTAAACAAAGGAGAACTCCATCAACTACCTTTATATGAACTTATTGAGTTAATTGTTAGGATTTTTAATCTTAATGATAAGTCGGATGCATATCTGCAATTTTACATGGACGTTGTTTTAGAATTTACACAAAAACAAAATTCGGATTTAGCATCTTTTGTAGATTATTTTGAGAAGAAAAAAGAGAAGCTAAGTATAGTCTCTCCAGATCATTTGAATGCTGTTAATATTATGACCATTCATAAATCTAAAGGTTTAGAATTTCCTATCGTTATTTTCCCGTTTGCGGATCTTAATATTTATAAAGAATTAGAACCAAAAGTTTGGTATCCCGTAAAAGAAGATGATTATAACGGTTTTAACACATTGCTTCTTAATTATAATAAGGATGTAGAACAATTTGGTAATGTTGGTAATGACTTGTATCAATTACGCCAATCGCAACTAGAATTAGATAATATTAACTTATTATATGTAGTATTAACTAGGGCTGTGGAGCAATTATATATCATTTCAAAAAAAGATATTAATACAAAAGGAGTTGCGAATGAAAAATCGTATGCTGGTATGTTTATTTCTTTCTTGCAACATCAAAGTAAATGGTCAGAAACACAGTTAAGTTATAATTTTGGCAAACAATTGCCTAATAAAAATATTTCAAAAAAAGAAGTAATTTCAGATCCTCTAAGATTTATATCTGTATCGAAAGAAGATCATAATTTAAGCATCATTACAAAAGCAGGCTTACTTTGGAATACAAAACAAGAAGTAGCTATTGAGCGTGGAAACTTAGTGCACTTAGTCTTGTCTAAAATTAGAACAATTCAGGATGTTGACTTTGCTATAAATGATTTATTAATTTCTGGAGATATCACCAATGATACTATCGAAGAATTAAAAATTTTGGTATTAAATGTAATTAATCATCCACAATTAAAAGTTTATTTTGTAGATGATTTTAAGATTTATAATGAACGGGATATTATTACTAGTTCTGGACAACTCTTAAGACCTGATCGCCTAAATATTACTGCTAAAGATGAGGCCATAATAATAGACTATAAAACTGGTGATTCCAAAAATTATCATGCTACGCAACTAAACGATTATGAAGTTGTTTTAAATCAAATGAATTTAAAGGTTGTACACAAATTATTAGTCTACATTAATGACGCAATTGAAGTTGTTGAAGTCTAATAATTCATAGTATCTTTGTTTAATAATCATTTTAAAATCTATGTACGGAGATATAAAAACACATTTACAGCAAGAAATAGAATCTATTAAAGATGCTGGTCTATTTAAAGAAGAACGTATTATTACTTCTCCTCAAGGAGCTGAAATAACTTTAAACACAGGGCAAAAAGTATTAAACTTCTGCGCCAATAACTATTTAGGCTTATCGTCGCATCCCGAAGTTATAAAAGCTGCAAAAGACACTTTAGATTCGCATGGTTTTGGGATGTCTTCCGTTCGTTTTATTTGTGGCACCCAAGATATCCATAAAGAACTTGAACAAAAAATTGCAGATTTCTATGGTACGGAAGACACAATTCTATATGCAGCCGCATTCGATGCAAATGGGGGAGTCTTTGAACCTTTACTGAGTGCAGATGATGCTATTATTTCAGATGCATTAAATCATGCTTCAATTATAGATGGTGTAAGACTCTGTAAAGCTGCAAGATATCGTTATAAAAATAATGATATGACAGATTTAGAGCAGCAGTTAATTGCGGCAAATGATGGCGGAGCTCGATTTAAGATTATTGTAACGGATGGAGTATTTTCAATGGATGGCATAGTGGCATCATTAGATAAGATATGTGACCTAGCCGATAAATATGATGCTATGGTAATGATTGACGAGTGTCATGCCACTGGCTTTATTGGAGAAACTGGTATTGGGACACTTGAAGAAAAAGGAGTATTAGGGAGAGTTGATATTATTACTGGTACATTAGGCAAGGCTATGGGTGGAGCAATGGGTGGTTATACAACCGCTAAAAAGGAGATAATCGAAATTCTACGTCAGCGCTCTAGACCGTATTTGTTTTCTAATTCTTTAGCTCCTGCAATTGTTGGTGCATCCATAAAGGTTTTCGATATGCTTAAAAACGACACATCCTTAAGGGATAAAGTCGATTGGAACACGAAATTTTTCAAAAAAGGAATGAAAGAGGCAGGCTTTGATATTATTGAAGGTGACTCAGCTATTGTACCAGTAATGTTATACGATGCGAAACTCGCTCAAAAAATGGCAAATATGTTAATAGAAGAAGGAATTTACGTAATCGGTTTTTTCTATCCAGTAGTACCTAAAGATAAGGCTAGAATACGCGTTCAATTATCAGCTGCTCATGATAAAAATCAGCTTGAAAAAGCAATTTCTGCATTCATCAAAGTGGGTAAAAAATTGAATGTTATCTGAAATCAATCTAAATTTAACTCAAACACTCTAATTTAGGGCAATGTAACATTATTTTTATATATTTGTCTTTGTTAATAAAATTTAACAACTTACTTTTGCTTACAATTAACACTTAAAAATTAAATTTTAGAATATGAAAAATCTTAGCAGATTATTTTTCGCTATGTTGCTATTATTGAGCTTCAACGCTAACGCGCAAGATGGAAACAACCCTTGGGCTATTGGAATTGGTGTAAACGCAGTAGACTTTTATCCGACAGGAGAAGATGCTCCTCTCGGTGGTTACTTTGATGAATTTTTTAACTTTGGTGACCACTATAATGTGCTACCATCTTTGTCCTCTATTTGGGTGTCAAGGTATCTTAGTGATGGCTTTAGCCTAACGGTTGCTGGATCTTTAAATAAAATAGAGCATTTCGGTGATGCTTCAGCTGATGACCTATCTTATTACGGCATTGACGGTACAATTAAGTACAACTTTCTTAAATCTTCAACATTTGATCCTTATTTAGGAGTTGGTGGTGGTTATACTTGGGTTGACGAAATTGGTGCAGGTACATTAAATGGTGCTTTAGGTTTTAACCTGTGGTTTTCAGAAAATGTTGGTTTAACCGTACAAACAAGTTACAAGCACGCTTTTGAAGATTACTTAGCTTCTCATTTTCAACATACCGCTGGTATAGTGATTAAGTTTGGTGGAAAAGATACTGATGGTGATGGTATTTACGATAAAGATGATGCTTGTCCAGATGTTCCTGGTTTAGCAGCATTTAATGGTTGTCCGGATTCTGATGGAGATGGTATTGAGGATGCTAAAGATGACTGTCCTAATGAGGCTGGTTTAGCTGAATTTAATGGTTGTCCTGATTCAGATGGTGATGGTGTTCCAGATAAAAACGATGATTGTCCTACAGTTGCAGGATTGAAATCTTTAGCTGGTTGTCCTGATGCTGATGGCGATGGTGTAGCTGATCATAAAGATAAATGTCCTAATGTAGCTGGTCCAGCCGCAAATGATGGTTGTCCTTGGCCAGATACTGATGGTGATGGTGTTTTAGATAAAGATGATAAATGTCCTAATGAAGTAGGAACAGTAGCAAATTTTGGTTGTCCAGAAATAAAACCTACTGCAGAGGTGATGAAAACTTTAAATGAGTATGCTAGAACTATTCTATTTGATACTGGTAAAGCTACCTTCAAAAAAGAATCTCTACAAACTTTAGGATCTATGCATGCTATCTTCCATGAGTATCCTAAAGCTGACTTTATAGTTGAAGGGCATACTGATAGTGTTGGATCTAATAAATCAAATCAATTATTATCTGAAAGAAGAGCAAATGCAGTTAGAGATTGGTTAATTGCTGAGGGTATCAACCAAGCCAGATTAACAGCCGTTGGCTATGGCGAGGATCAACCAATTGATTCTAATGACACTGCTGGTGGTAGAACAAACAACAGACGTGTAGAAGTAAAACTTAAATAAGTTATTATAATAAATAAAGTTTTAAAAACGCCCCGATGTTCGGGGCGTTTTTTATTTTTATACTATGACAAGTTTTCTAGAGGATGTTATTGTAGACCTGCAAAAAAGACTGATTGATGTTTCCAAACTAACTTTTGTTCTTCCAAGTAAAAGAGCTGGTGTCTTTTTAAAAGAACTCTTATCACGACATTATAAAAAGACCTCATTCCTTCCTGAAATACTGTCTGTAGAAACATTTGTAGAAACCTTATCAGATGTAGTTTATTGTCAAAATACAGAACTTCTCTTCGAGTTTTACGATGTCTACTTGGCAATTACTCCTAAAGATCAACTTGAGTCTTTTGATAAGTTTTCCAAATGGGCACAAATATTGATTCAAGATTTTAATGAAATTGATCGTTATTTAATTTCTACACCTACCCTTTTCAATTATCTAAGTGCAATAAAAGAAATTAATCACTGGTCATTAGATAAAGAACAGACACCTTCTGTTAAAAATTATATTTCGTTTTGGAATAGATTACCACTTTTTTATACTGGACTCAAACAAGCTTTATTGGAAAAAAAGAAGGGTTATCAAGGTCTAGTCTATCGGGAAGCAGTAAATAATTTAGAACAATATATTGCAACAAATCGTGAAAAAAAGTTTGTGTTCATAGGTTTTAATGCATTAAACAAGGCCGAAGAAATCATCATACAAGAGTTACTACAACAGGATTTGGCTTTAATTTATTGGGATATTGACGAAACCTTTATCAATGACCCAATACATGATGCTGGTTTGTTTACGAGGGTTTACAAATCCAACTGGCCCTATTTTACAAAACACCCCTTTAGTTGGATTATCAAAAAATATACAACAGCCAAAAACATAAATGTTATAGGTGCGCCCAAACAAATTGGGCAAGTTAAGTATATTGGAGAATTGCTCAATGAACTTTGTAAAACACAAAAATCTTTTTCTGGCACCGCCATAGTTTTAGGTGAAGAAAATCTATTAATCCCGCTATTAAATTCTATCCCAAATGACATTGGTCCTTTAAATATCACAATGGGATTGCCATTAAAATCCATCCCAATGGCTTTATTGTTTGAGGCACTTTTTAAACTTCATAAAACCTCCCAAAAATCCCTTTACTATAAAGATGTTGTTTCAATTGTGTCCAATCCATTTATTAAACCATTATTTCTAGATAATGATATAGATTATTCAGATTATATATCTCGTCATATCCAAGACAATAATGTTGTATACTTAAGCGTGCAAACTTTAAAAACCATTAGCAAGACAAAAAATCAACTTATTGATTTATTATTTGCTTCATGGAACGACAACCCCAATACTGCCATACAAAATTCCTTAGCACTAATTTTGTTGATCAAACATTCCATAAGTAAACAAAATTCCAAAGACCTATTGTCACTTGAGTATTTATATAGGTTTCATCAAATTTTTAATGAACTTCAAGCCTTAAACGAAAGACATGTTCATATAAACACTATAAACATCTTATATAATCTTTATAAAGAAATTATTGCAAATGAAACATTGGATTTTAAAGGCGAACCACTTAAGGGGCTACAAATCATGGGAATGTTGGAAACTAGGGTTTTGGATTTTGAAACCGTAATAATCTCATCTACAAATGAAGGTATTTTACCAGCAGGAAAAAGCAATAACTCTTTCATGCCTTTCGATGTAAAGCTAGAAAATGGACTCCCTACTTATAAAGAAAAAGATGCTGTTTATACCTATCATTTTTATAGATTACTACAAAGGGCGAAGGATATTTATATAGTGTATAATACCGAACCCGATGTTTTAAATGGAGGAGAGAAAAGCAGATTCATTACACAATTGGAGATAGAAAACAAGCATAACATCAACCATTATATAGTATCTCCAAAAG
Source organism: Flavobacteriaceae bacterium (assembly GCA_037969605.1). Lineage (GTDB taxonomy): Bacteria > Bacteroidota > Bacteroidia > Flavobacteriales > Flavobacteriaceae > Geojedonia. The sequence continues at coordinate 9,234 of JBBKXS010000037.1, read as the reverse complement.
TGCCATCAATTCCGAAATATTTAAACCAAATAAATAAAACAGATGCAATAATCAACCGATTAAAAATAATAGCTAAAGAAGGCTTTTCACCTTCATCATTGACAAATTACATTAGAAATCCAATTGATTTCTATTATGAAAAGATTTTAGGCATAAAAACATTTGAGGAAATTGAGGAGACCGTTGCAGCAAATACTTTGGGAACTATTGTTCATCATACTTTGGAAGATTTGTACGCACCAATTAAAAATCGATTTTTAACTGAATACGATATTAAAACCGCTTTGGTTTTAATTGAGCCAACAGTACAAAAGCATTTTAAAATGCAGTTTAAAAATGGTGATTTTAGCACTGGCAAAAACTTGATTATTTTTGAAATCGCCATGCGCTATGTATCCAATTTTTTGAATAAAGAACTTGAGGCTTTAAAAAACGGGGATACCATAAAAATCTTATCGCTGGAAGAAACATTAATAGCAAAGCTCCCTATTCCTGAACTTGACTTTCCCGTAACTTTAAAAGGAACTGTAGACCGAATAGATGAGTTTAATGGAGTGACTAGGATTATTGATTATAAGTCTGGAAAAATACAACAGGGCCAATTAGAAATTGTGGATTGGGAAGATATATTAACCGATTATGATAAATACAGTAAAAGCTTTCAAGTGTTAAGTTATGCCTATCTGCTGAATTCCAAAAGTCAGTTTTTAAATCCAGTTGAAGGTGGCGTTATTTCCTTCAAAAATCTGCAAGGGGATTATTTTTTGAAATTTTCGAAAAAAGAATCCATCAATTCACGAACAAAAAATCGATTAATTACCCCTGAAACCCTTGATCATTTCTTTGTCCAATTGAAAGCTTTAATTTTAGAAATTTGCAACCCAGATATCCCCTTTACGGAAAAACCAATAAAATGATTTGTCTAAAAAATATAGTGATTACTGGGAAGCATCAAAAACCTATTCTCATTGATGTTTTTTATTCAGGGAATTCCATTCCTAAACCAGTGGTTATTTTTTGTCATGGCTATAAAGGCTTTAAAGATTGGGGTGCATGGAATTTAATAGCAATAAAATTTGCTGAAGCGGGATTTTGCTTTGTAAAATTTAATTTTTCATATAATGGGGGCACTATTGAACAACCTATAGATTTTCCGGATTTAGAAGCTTTTGGAAACAACAATTATAGTATAGAATTGGACGATTTAAACACTGTTATCGATTGGGTTAACCATACACTCGATTTAGGCACCAAAGTCAATCTTAATAATTTCACTTTAATTGGACACAGTCGCGGTGGTGGTATTGCCACCATTAAAGCTGAGGAAGATTCCAGGATAAAAACATTAATAACTTTAGCTGGCGTAAGTGATTTTAAAGCCCGCTTTAATGAGGGTTCTGACGAGTTTAAAAACTGGAAACATACTGGTGTCAAATATGTTTTAAATGGAAGAACCCATCAGCAAATGCCCCATTATTTTCAGTTTTACGACGATTTCATTAAAAATGAAAACCGTCTTACAATCGAAAGTGCAGCTTCAAATTTAAAAATCCCACATTTAATCATTCATGGAGGTAACGACACATCGGTTTCGGTTGAAGAAGCTAAGGCGCTACATAAATGGAATCCCAAAAGTAAATTGGTTATTATTGAAAGCGCAAATCATGTTTTCGAAACTACCCATCCTTGGACAAAAGATACTTTGCCTTTGGAGCTTAAAAAAGCGATAGACACTATAATAGAATTTATAAAATCGAATTGAACTATTTTAAACCTGAATTAAACTAAAAAAGCAACGCTTTCGCATTGCTTCTTGTGGAGAAGATGGGGCTCGAACCCACGACCTCTTGGCTGCCAGCCAAACGCTCTAGCCAACTGAGCTACATCCCCAAATTTTATTTCAAACCACTCAACACTAAAACAGGAATCGAACTAGAGAAATCTTTTTTCAAAATTACATTTTTTTCCCATTTCTTGGTAAAGAACCCTCGCTTACGTCTAACCACACATAACATATCGGGTTTTATCAACCTAAAATGTTCTAACACACCTTGAAATGTGGTGGCATTTTCAGTATGCGTCACATTGGAAACCAAACTTGAGAACTCTTCGTTAACATCAAAATCACCTTCGTTATAATAAGGCGTTTTAACCAATAGCAAATCCACTTTTGCTTTAAAATTATTCTTAACATCCTTAAGCGGAACTAACACATTTTCCTTCCTAATAATAGCCGATTTTACAGCCATTAATATATGTTTCACGGGCTTAAATACATAGCCTTCTGGTACGATAAGCGCCGCAGGAACCTCCATTTGTTTGATAATCTTTCCGGATGTATTCCCTAAAAACACCTCTTCATTGGTCGAATTAGTTCTCGGTTCAACCAAGATTAAGTCAATTTCGGCCGTATCCCTTATTAATTCCAAAGTATCTATGAGCTTCCCTTTAACGGTATTGACTATTACTTCAACACCTTTGGTGTCTATTTTTGTCATGAGCTCTTTTAAATACTCTTGACTTTCCCTTTCTAAAATTTGGTCCACATTGATCATGGTTCCAGCTTTAGTATATACATTGTAAATCTGAACAATATACAATTTCGCCCCAAACGCTTTTGAAAAGTCTACTGCATACTGCAAATGGCTTACAATATTTTTTGAGGAACCAACGGGCACTAAAATATTCTTCATGGTTAATAAGATAAAACTAAATTTACTACAAAAGTAACATTATTAATGATACGTAAAGTAACTTATTCTGATATTGATATGGTTTTAAAGATTACAAAATCATGTGCTATACATATGATTGGTATTAACACCTTCAAATGCAATTGACCAATACTCCATAACATTGCTTTTGGATATGACTTTAATGAGATGAATTATACATATTGTGAGCATCTCAAAAACTAGTTGCCTACATGATTTTGATTTAATTTTATAATTTATTTAGCGTTTTGAAAGCTCAAATCCATTAACTTTATCGTTACAAATTTAACAACTTACACCATGGGAAGCAGATTGTTCCTAATTTTAGCACTTGTACTGATTATTATTTATTTCTACAATAGAACTAGAAAACGGTAATTTATCGTGTTTTTAACCAACCAGTGATACTTAATCGGTCTGTTTTTACTGGCTTTACTTCGTGTTCTATAATTTGGCTTTCAAAAATAACTATTCGGCCAGGAAATGGATAAATCACTTTGTCTTCCTTCTGGTTGTTTTTGTTTAGATATAGTACCAATTCTCCGCCGTTTTCTGGTTGCCAATCTTCGTCATTCAAATAACAAACAAATGATAATTTTCGTCGATCGTCTTTTTGAAAAGTGTCTATATGGCGTTTGTAAAATGTCCTTGTTGGATATAATGCATAGTGAAATTCTTTTTGTGTAATCCCAAGAAAACACGTCTGGTTCAAATATCCAACGAAATCATTTATTTTGTCAAAAAATAATGTTTCAGCAGAATTGGCATTTGTCTCATCAATCCACAAAATAACATCCCCTCTTATAGACTTAATGATAGTTTCATTACCGCGATTGCCTATAGCGGCTTTTTTAAATTTATCCTCTTCATGTTTTCGTAAGAGTGATTGTCTTAAAAGAAAAACCTCTTTTGAAGTGAAAAAATCTTCAATGATACTAAATTGATGATTGGCAATATCTGAAATGATCTGTTCGTACAGTGGGTTTTCCACAATTTCAATTGCTTCAAAAAGAGAATCCATAAGCATATATTCTAATAAACCTCTTGCCCAATATTTTCAAAAGTGCGCAAATGTAATCTAAAAACGAATTGCTTTTACAAAATGAATATCTTTGTATTGAAATTTAAAGAACAATGAACAACATACGCATTACAAAACAATTTTCTTTTGAAACCGGTCATGCTCTTTATGGTTATGATGGTAAATGTAAAAATGTGCATGGACACAGCTATAAATTATCGGTGACCGTTATAGGAAAACCAATTTCAGATAGTTCCAATGTGAAATACGGAATGGTAATCGATTTTAGTGATTTGAAAAAAATTGTGAAAACTGAAATTGTCGATGTTTTTGATCATGCGACAGTGTTTAATAAGAACACTCCTCATGTAGAACTTGCCAAAGTACTTGAAGATAGAGGACATAACATTTTATTGGTTGACTATCAACCCACCAGTGAAATGATGGTGATTGATTTTTCAGAAAAAATAAAAAAGCACTTGCCCAAAAATATAAGTTTACATTCTTTAAAGCTTCAGGAAACAGGAACCAGTTTTGCTGAATGGTATGCAAGTGATAATTGAAAATTAATAGAGAAAAATAGTTTTTATATTTACCACATGGATATCCCTAAAGGAAAAAAAATATACTTCTCATCCGATAATCATTTGGGAGCACCAACCAAAGAAGCTTCACTTCCTCGTGAAAAAAAATTCGTAGCGTGGTTGGACGAGATTAAACATGATGCACATGCCATTTTTTTGCTTGGCGATTTGTTTGATTTCTGGATGGAATATAAAAAAGTCGTACCTAAAGGTTTTACAAGAACCTTAGGTAAGCTTGCCGAAATAAGTGATTCAGGGATTCCTATTTATTATTTTGTGGGTAATCACGATTTATGGATGAACGGCTACTTTGAAGAAGAGCTCAATATCCCCGTTTATCATGAGCCACAAGAGTTCACTTTCAACAACAAAACTTTTTTTATTGGTCATGGCGATGGTTTGGGCCCTGGAGACAAAGGATATAAACGCATGAAAAAGGTCTTTACCAATCCAATATCCAAATGGCTGTTTAAACGCCTGCTACATCCTGATTTTGGGATGCGGATAGGACATTATATGTCTGTAAAAAACAAATTGATTTCTGGGGATGAGGATGCAAAATTTCTTGGCGAAGAAAATGAATGGTTAGCACTTTATTCAAAGAAAAAAAACGAAGAAAAATATCGTGATTATTTTATTTTTGGACATCGCCATTTACCTTTGGAAATTGATCTGGGAAACCATTCCAAATACATTAATCTTGGCGATTGGATAAGCCATTACACTTATGGTGTTTTTGATGGACAATCCTTTGAATTGAAAACCTATTGATTTTCGTTCTCGTGATCTTCAAAATCCTTCCTTAAATCTAATTTTCTAAATGAAGGGGAAACTATTCCTGTAGTCAACGCAGTAATTAAAGTCATAGTGCCTCCAAAAACCACTGCGGTAACAGTTCCCATTAACTTTGCCGTTAGTCCACTTTCAAAAGCGCCCAACTCATTGGAAGAGCCCACAAACATAGAGTTGACAGAGGCCACGCGGCCGCGCATATGGTCTGGAGTCTTCAATTGCAAAATAGTTTGACGAATGACCATGGAGACTCCATCAGTTACACCGCTAAAGAATAAGGCTATGACCGAAATCCAAAATATCGATGACACTCCAAAAACAATAATACACACTCCAAATCCAAAGACGGCAGCCAATAGTTTCATACCCGCATTTTTACTGATTGGTAAATAAGCTGTTATTAGCATGGTTAAAAAAGCCCCAACAGCTGGAGCTGCGCGCAACACGCCAAATCCTTCAGACCCAACTTTTAAAATGTCCTGTGCAAAAATTGGTAGCAAAGCGATCGCTCCCCCAAATAACACAGCAATCATATCTAAGGTCATGGCGCCTAAAATAGCCCTTGTTTTAAATACAAATTGAACGCCTTCTTTTAAACTCTGCAACACAGGTTCACCTATTTTAGGGTTTAATATAGGCTTTCGTTTAATTTGTAATAAAATTATCAACGATAAAACAACCAATCCAAAAATAATGCAAAGTGACCAATGAACACCCATCCAACTTATTGAAAAACCCCCAAAAGCAGGTCCTAAAACCGAAGCCATTTGCCAGGTAGAACTGTTCCATGTCGCCGCGTTAGGATATATTTTCTTTGGAACTATCAATGCCACGAGTGAGAATATTGTTGGACCAAAAAAAGAACGTAAAAATCCTCCAAAAAACACCAAGGCATAAATGCTGTATAAAATAGTGTGTGTTGACCAATTGGCTACAATCTCTGGCCATGTCAATAAAAACAATCCAAAACTAATCAAGGAAAAGGCAGCGATACAAATAACCAAAAGGTTTCGTTTTTCCTTTTGATCTACTATATGTCCCGCAAACAGTGCCATGGTAAAAGCCGGTATAATTTCCATCAAGCCAATAATACCCAACGACAAGGGGTCTTTAGTTAAGCTATACACCTCCCACTCTATCACAATAAACTGCATGGACCAACCAAACACCAACACAAAACGCACTAACAAGAAAATATTGAATTCTTTAATCCGTAATGCCGCGTAGGGGTCTTTTTTGGCCATGTAACTTTATGATTTAATGTCCCTCAATTTTAATTGAAGCGAAACATTCCCATTCCATTCATTTTCGTCAATGGAATATACTGCTTTAAAAGGGCTTTTGTTGGAGATCAAATTCATTTTATCTCCTAACCCAAAGCCTATACATACTATTTTTTCTTTACCAGATTGGGTAACGGTAAGTCTTAAATGTGTTTCGTCCTCGCCAACACATTTACCATAACCTGTATCTTTTAAATTTTCCGTCATAAAAATTGGAGTCATGTTGCCAGGCCCAAAAGGCGCAAATTGGTTAATGATTCTATAAAATTTTGGGCTAATGTCTTTCAAATCAATTTTTAAATCGATTTTGATTTCGGGTGTTAACAAAGATTTATCAATAGTTTTTGAAACCTCATCCTCAAAAGCTTGTTTAAAAGCTTCATAGTTTTCTTCTTTTAACGTTAATCCAGCTGCGTATTTATGACCTCCAAATTGCTCAATATGTTCACTACAGGCTTCTAAAGCATTATACACATCAAAACCACTTACCGATCTTGCTGAGGCTGCTAATTTGTCTCCGCTTTTAGTAAACACCAATGTGGGCCTGTAATAGGTTTCTGTTAGCCGAGAAGCTACAATGCCAATAACCCCTTTGTGCCATGTTTCATTATAAACTACCGTTGTCAAACGTTCCTGCTCGTTTTTTGCTTCAATTTGTTGAAGTGCTTCTTCAGTAATACGTTGATCAGCTTCACGTCTATCCGTATTAAACTGGTCAATCTCAAGAGCATATTGAGCGGCTAAATTATAATCGGTTTCAGTTAAAAGGGTAACCGCATGGTTGCCGTGTTTCATGCGTCCTGCGGCATTGATACGGGGAGCGACAATAAACACCACATCGGTAATGTTAAGTTCTTGTTTTTTTATTTGTTCTATGATGGCTTTTATCCCAGGTCTTGGATTGCTATTGATAACTTGAAGTCCAAAATATGCCAAAGTTCTATTTTCTCCAGTAATAGGAACAATATCTGCTCCGATTGCAGTCGCTACCAAATCAAGATAGTCTACTAAATCGTCAATCGATTTGTTTTCTTTTAAAGCTAGAGCCTGAACAAGCTTGAAGCCAACACCGCAGCCACAAAGTTCTTTATAAGGATATTGACAATCCTCTCGCTTCGGATCCAAAACAGCAACGGCTTGAGGCAATTCATTTCCTGGGCGGTGATGATCACAAATGATAAAGTCTATTCCTTTTTCTTTGGCATATGCTACTTTTTCTATAGCCTTCACGCCACAGTCCAAGGCAATAATCAATGAGAAATCGTTGTCTTCGGCAAAATCAATCCCTTTATATGAAACCCCATAGCCTTCATCATAACGATCGGGAATATAGGTTGCAACATGTTCTGTTCTTATTTTTAAATAGGTAGACATTAGAGCAACCGATGTTGTTCCGTCAACATCATAATCGCCATACACCAAAATATTTTCGCCTTTAACAATAGCATCTTCAATACGGGCAACGGCTTTGTCCATATCTATCATTAAGAACGGATCGTGTAAATCACTTAAGCTTGGTCTGAAAAATGTTTTGGCAGCTTCATACGTTTCAATGCCCCGTTGTAATAACATGGTCGCAACAAGCTCATCAACTTGAAGTGCTTCCTGTAACTGACTGACCCTTTGGGAAAGTGGTTTTGGCTTAAGAATCCAACGCATAGCCCCTTTTTATTTCCCCAAAGGGGAACGATTAATATTACTTGTTGTGATAATGAATAGCTGTTTTTACGTTGGCAAATCTGCGGAACATTTCCATGACGCCACAGTATTTTTCCGCCGACAGATCAACTGCCTTCTTTATTTTGCTTTTCTTAAGATCTGTTCCGTAAAAATGGTAGTCAACAGTTACCGTGTGGTAATATTGAGGATGCTCTTCGGTAAGTTCTCCTACGACCTCCATTTTAAAATCATCTATTTTTACTTTCATTTTATTTAAAACAGAAACCACATCAAGTCCCGAACAACCCGCTAAGGACGACAGCATCATGGCCTTTGGAGCCGCCCCAGAATTGGTGCCACCAAAACTTTTGGAAGCGTCCATCATTATGGATGGCCATCTCGGGTTATCCGATTCAAATACCATATTTCCTCTCCAATGTGTTGTGATTTTAGTAGCCATATAAAATAAGGATTGTTTGTTTGTTCAAAAATAGCACTTAAATTAAAATATACCATGTATTAAACAATTATCCATAATCTCCGTATTGAATCCCAAAAGTGTGATTATCATTTTGCTTAGGAGGGTTTTGTTCAATATTTTTTATATTAGATTCTTTACTCGCAACTGCAATTCAGGCAAAATCTCTTTCTCAAACCAAGGGTTTTTTGTTAGCCAAAATCGGTTCCTTGGCGAAGGATGTGGTAGAGGTAAATATATGGGCAGATAGTCTTTAAAATGTCTGACCGTTTCGGTCAAGGTTTTCTTTGCTTTATCTTTTAAATAATAGTTTTGAGAATACATCCCAATTAAAATCACCAATTTAATATTGCGCATTTTTCCAAGTAATAAATCATGCCACTGAGCAGCGCATTCGGGTCTTGGTGGCAAATCGCCAGTTTTTCCTTTCCCCGGATAACAAAACCCCATAGGCATCAATGCTATTTTAGTTTCGTCATAAAACAGTTCATCCGTAACGCCTAGCCATTTTCGTAACTGTTTGCCGCTTGGATCATCCCAAGGAATTCCTGTTTTGTGGACGCTTGTACCTGGCGCTTGCCCAATAATTACAATTTTGGAATCAGAATGTGCCGATACAATAGGTCGTGGACCAAGCGGTAAATGCTTTTCACAAATGGTGCATTGTCTAATGTTATGGAGTAACTCTTGCATTGTTTAACTG
>JBBKXS010000036.1:0-4726 GCA_037969605.1 Flavobacteriaceae bacterium | reverse complement strand
CATTATTGACCTCATTGGGGAATCACAATTGGTTCAAAAGCGTTATGGCACATATTTCGATGATGGTAATCCTGGAAATGATCCTGATTTTATAACGAATCAAGTGAATGATAGTCAATTAGAAGAATTAAGTATTGGACGATTGGAACGCGATCAACAAGGTACTGGAAACAAATTTAATTATAATTATTGGGCAGCACCAGTTACCATTCAAGGGCAGCCAAATAATAGTCCTTATACAATAAATAGTGTTTTAAGGGACGGTAAATTTACCAATGCATTCCCATTACCTACAGTAAATTGGATTGGTGGTTATAACGGTAGTCCTTCCCCATTAAGTTTAGCCAGATTTTGGTTATATACTTATGGAAATAAGGTAGCCAATACCTATCTTCAGTGGGATCCTATTACTGAAAATACGCCTGTAAATGTGGGGCTTGGTTACACCATGAAAGGCAGTGGTAGCGTTACAGCACCTGCAGCAGGCACACAAAATTATGTGTTTACAGGTAAACCTAATAATGCTAATATTACTATTCCTATTAGTACTGGTAGAGATGCCTTAGTAGGTAATCCATATTCATCAGCAATTGATGCTCACGCGTTTATAAATCAAAATGGTCCAAGTGGTACAAACAGTATTAACGGAAGTTTATACTTCTGGGATCATTACCAACAAAGTGCAACCCATATTTTAGCTTCTTATGAAGGTGGTTACGCTGTACGTAATTTAGGTGGTGGACTCAATGCCGTTACGCCTCCAGTTACTGTAGATGGTTATGTTGTCTTAGGTGGTACTGGGTCTAAAATCCCAGGAAGATATGTTCCTGTTGCTCAAGGATTTTTTGTAACGTCTGGCGGTAGTGATGGACTAGTGACTTTCAATAACAGTCAACGGGTGTTCCAAATAGAAACCAATGATAACACTCCTAATGGCTCTTCATTTTTTAGATATAATGATGGTGGTAGCTCAAAAGACAAGCCTCAACAATCTAACAATTCTAGTGAAGATAACATCAAACGTATAAGAATTAAATTCAAAACCCCTGATGGTGCATTACGGCCGTTACTTTTAGCTTTTGTACCAAACGGTCTGGCAACTGATGGTGTTGATTATGGTTATGATGCCCCTAACTACGATGCATTCCCTAATGATCTATCCTGGTTAGTTAACAACAAGCCGTATGTGATTCAAGGTGTTGGAGATTTTGACAAAACCAAACAATATCCTTTGAGTATGTTATTAACTAAGAATGGTAATGTTGAAATTGAGCTTACTGATTTGGAGAATTTCGATACACCAATAAATGTCTATGTTTATGACGCATTATTGGGAACTTATACTAAAATAAATCAATCCAAATTCCAAATGAGTTTGGATGCCAATAATTATTCAAATAGGTTCTTTATCGCTTTTAAACAAGGAAATGGTACCCTTTCGGTTGAAGATAAAGTTGCTCAAAATATTATTGTTAATTACTTAAGCAGTACCAATGAGATTTATATAAAAACAATTAATAGTATTGATATTAGACAAGTCTATTTAATAAATATGTTAGGTCAAACTATTAAATCCTGGAATGCAACAAACCTTCCTTTGACAAATGACGAAATTAGAATACCAGTTTCTAAAATATCAGAGGGCAATTACATCCTTAAGGTTGAAACCAGTATGGGTACTGTAAATAAAAAGGTTATTATTAAATTTTAGACAAAAGCCTTACTCATAAATCAAATACCACAAAAAAACAGCTCATTGAGCTGTTTTTTTGTGACTATAATTTAAAATTTCATATAATTCATGCATTTCATCGATTATTTATGCGTTTTACAGATATATTATATATATTAGCTGAACCAAATCTATTATGATTAAACCTAAATGCCATGAATAAAATTACCTACCTATGTTTTGTTATTTTATTGTGTTTTTCATTTAAAGGAATAAGCCAGTCATCAGAAATCCAAAGAGTCAGGTTGGATTTTGTAGGTCCCATGGATTATACTAGACACTTACTGTTGGCTTTTACCCCTGGTTGGGCTTCTGATGACGTTGATTACGGCTATGATGCTTTAAATTTTGATCATTTTCCGGATGATTTGAATTGGATGATTAAAGATGGACGGTATGTCATACAAGGTGTTGGAGCATTTAGCAACACCAAATACTACCCTTTTGGAATGTTTTTAACCAATTCTGGAGAAATTGAAATAGCTTTGACTTCTTTGGAAAATTTTGAAACTACAATAGATGTATTTGTTTATGACGCTTTATTAAACACGTTTACATCTATCAACAATTCAAATTATATAAAAACTATAACCAAAGGTGAGCATCTAAATCGATTCTATATTACATTTACCAATAACACCAATCTCATTAATATACCTGGAAGCAGTAATGCTCTATCCTTAAGTGAAAATGAAATCAATCATACTTCTTTAAATTATCTTAATAGCTCGAAAGAATTATTGATCAAAACCAATACAACGACGAATTTAAAAGTTGTTTCAGTTTATGATATACTTGGAAAAAAACTGGTAGACATCCAGAATATAAATTCTGACTACATTAAAATACCACTATCCAATATAAAAACCAGTAGTACTTTAATAGTAAGCTTATTGACTGAAGACGGTAAACAATTAAATAAACATATTATTACCCGAAATTAGGAATGATTACGACGAGTGATCAATAACAGTAGTCTTATCTAAATAATCAGGAATACCATCATTATTTGAATCAACAATCACTACGGTTTTAATGGTAATGACTCCGCCAGTTTCAGTTCTACTAATTTCATATTCGTTTGCTGCCAAAGTAGGTTCTTGTTCACCTTGATTGGTATCTACCGTATAAGTATTAAATACTAACTCATCTTTAGTTAGTAGACTATCTCCATCATCATTAGAATCTAAAAAGTTAGGTGTTCTATCAGCGTCAGTATCATCGTCAAATACATTTTTGTTTCCATCTAAATCCTCTAAATGGGAAAAAATACCGTCATTATCATGATCATTTGTACCCGACTGATATAATTGAAATTTAAATATCAAGTTTGAATAAACTGGAATACTAACTGGAGGTGATCCATAATATGCCAATCCTGATGGAAGAAACATGACGCCAAAACCATAATTATCATAATGTTCTTTGCCATCCGCACCAATTGTAGGTATCCCAACAGACGTTTGAAACAATGGAATAGCCCTTCTCCACCCCGAGATAACATTAACCAAGTCTAAAACCGTTGGATTTACAGTACTATCAAAGACATCTTCATTCATTAAATTACCTGAATAATTAATTTTGACATTATCTGTAAAATTTGGCGAGGTTCCACCACCTTGACTGATTCTTAAAATATAATATTCGTACTCAACATCTAAATGTGTTGTGGTCTTAATTTCTATATCATCTATAAGAAGTGTATTATTACCTGGATCTGGCAAATCCAAATAGTTACCATTATCATCCTTTGGCAGTTCAGAAATGACCAAATCTGACATTTTATAATTACCTGTAGTTACAAACGTGGAGGCGTTATAATAATGTGTACTCAAATATCCCAATAAGGAATCCTTATCCACTAATTGTTGTTCTGCTCGATCACGTTCAGGTACCGTAACTACATCTATATCATTTTTTTTACATCCAATAAAACCTAAAATCAAAACCAACAAAAAAGCAGTGTAATTTTTAATTTTCATATATTTTTAATTTTCCTTTACATCATTCAAAATTGCATAAGTTTTTGAACGATTCAATATTGCTTGTTTTTTTAAGTGCGCAAGATACAATAATATAATATTTTTGTATACTAACATTAACGTAGTTTTTTAAATTTTAATATGAGGGTTGATAAATTCCTTTGGTGTGTCAGGTATTACAAAACAAGAAGTATTGCAACTGAAGCTTGTAAAAAATCACATGTAAAAGTTAATGGCAGTATAGCTAAGCCAAGCAGAGATATCTATGCTACTGATAAAATTGAATTACGTAAAGACCAAATACATTATCAGCTTATTGTAAATGATCTCCCTCCTAACAGGGTAAGTGCCAAACTAATCGACCTATATCGCACCGACACAACCCCCAAAGAAGCGTTTGAAACTCAAGAGCTTTTAAAATATTCGAAAGATTATTATAGAAAAAAAGGTGAAGGAAGACCAACAAAAAAGGATCGTAGAGATATAGATGATTTTTATGAAGACCCAGATAGTTACAAACAACCTTAAGGATTAAATAAAAATTGTAAAACAATGACTTTTAAAAACTCTTCTTTATCTTTGATAAAACCACAATAGTATGACTGAAAGCAAAAATTTAATCTTAAATCATCAAGAAATTCAGCATAAAATTAGGCGTATAGCCTACCAAATCTATGAAAGCAATGTTAATGAAGCTGAAGTAATTTTAGCTGGAATAGATAGCAATGGTTATTTACTTGCAAAAAAGATCAAATCAAATTTAGATAAGATTTCAGAAATAAAATCAACGTTATGCAGGGTTACAATTGACAAACGAAATCCACTTTCCAAAATCAAAACATCCTTATCTGTTGAAGATTATTCTAACAAATCTATAGTGCTTGTAGATGATGTTTTAAATTCAGGAAACACCTTAATTTATGGAGTAAAGCATTTTTTAAATGTACCTTTAAAACAATTTAAAACTGCGGTTTTGGTGAATAGGAATCATAAAAAATATCCTGTTAAAGCC
>JBBKXS010000035.1:0-5159 GCA_037969605.1 Flavobacteriaceae bacterium | reverse complement strand
CATGAAGGCGATGAGATTACTTTTGTTACTGGAGAACGGTTTGAAGGCACAAAGGATCGGGTTTATATGACCTATGATCGATTCCCTCAAGATGCCAAAAAGGGGGAGCGCATACTTTTAGATGATGGTAAATTAATTTTTGAAGTCGTTTCGACAGATAAGAAATCCGAAGTTAAAGCTCGGGTCATACAAGGTGGGCCTCTAAAATCCAAAAAAGGGGTCAATCTGCCAAACACTAAGATTTCACAACCAGCACTTACCGAAAAAGACATTGAAGATGCCATTTTTGCAATTGGGCAAAAGGTAGATTGGATAGCATTGTCTTTTGTTAGACATGCTGAAGATTTAATGCTACTTCAAGACCTTATAAAAGAGCATAGTGACCATAAAATCCCCATTATTGCTAAAATTGAAAAACCAGAAGGGGTTGAAAATATTGATAAAATTGTAGCCTATTGCGATGGATTAATGGTCGCAAGAGGAGACTTGGGTGTGGAAATACCTGCGGAGGAAGTTCCGCTCATACAAAAGCAATTGGTATTGAGGGCCAAACGGGCCAGAATACCTGTAATTATTGCCACACAAATGATGGAAACCATGATTTCCAGTTTGACGCCAACCCGCGCCGAAGTGAATGATGTTGCCAATTCGGTGATGGATGGAGCAGATGCCGTGATGCTTTCGGGTGAGACTTCTGTTGGGCAGTATCCCGTTCAGGTAATTAAACAAATGGCGAGCATCATTAGAAGTGTTGAAGATTCATCATTAATACAGGTTCCGCAATCTCCTCCTCATATTAAAACCAAACGCTATATTACAAAAGCTATTTGCTTTCATGCAGCACATATGGCCAATGAGATTAATGCTAAAGCCATTTCCACATTAACAAATAGTGGTTATACCGCTTTTCAAATTTCAGCATGGAGACCGTCTGCACATATTTTGGTGTTTACCTCCAACAAGCGTATTTTAACACAATTAAGCTTACTTTGGGGCGTCCAAGCATTTTACTATGATAAGTTTGTAAGCACCGATGAAACCATTGAAGATGTTAATGCTATTGCTTGTAAAAAAGGTTATGCTGATATTGGAGATATGATTATAAGTTTAGCAGCAATGCCAATACAAGATAAAGGGATGGTAAACACTCTAAGAGTATCTGAAATTACAAGTTGTAGTTTTTAAGGTTATACAAAATGCTCTGATATGAATCCGTTTCAATGATTTATATCAGCGGTAATCTAACAGTTGGTAGACAGGAACGAAGTTCGGCTATTTTTTTAAGAATGTCAAGGACCAAAAAATTTAAAACTCAAAGCTTAATTGTACGCTAACGCTTTTTTCTTTGACAATAGCAACCTTCGTTGTTGTAGATTCTGTATTCAAATTAGATAAGGAAATTCCCAACAAGCGCACAGAATTGCTCATTTTTTCCTGATACAGCAAATCTTTGGCGGTTTCGAGAATCAGGTTTTTATCATTGATATAATAAGGCAGGGTCTTGCTTCGGGTTTGTAAACTAAAATCGCTGTATTTTATTTTTAAGGTCAGCGTTTTACCGGCAACCTTGCTTTTGTTCAAGCGTTTTGCAACTTCTTCTGCAATATGGTCCAATTTTTCTAGCATAAAAATCTCTGAAGACAAGTTTTCATTAAAGGTCCGCTCCGCTGCCAATGACTTTCTAATTCTATCAGACTTCACTTCACTGTTATGAATGCCCCTTACAACGTAATAATAAAATCTTCCAGATTTACCAAAATGGGTATCGAGATATTCAATAGTTTTAGACTTTAAATCTTTCCCCGTAAAAATACCCAGCTGATACATTTTTTCGGCGGTCACCTTGCCAACGCCATAAAATTTTCGGATATCCAACTGTTCTAAAAAGGCAATCACCTCTTCAGGATTTACTGTTTTTTGGCCATTAGGTTTGTTATAATCACTCGCTATTTTGGCTATAAATTTATTGATGGAGATACCCGCTGAAGCAGTTAAGCCCACTTCTTTAAAAATACGCTCACGAATGTCCTTAGCAATTAGGGTAGCACTAGGATTTCCCTTTTTGTTTTCGGTAACATCCAAATAGGCTTCATCCAACGAAAGCGGTTCCACTTTATCGGTATACTCATAAAAAATTTTTCGAATTTGTTTTGAAATCTCATTATACCTGTCAAAATGAGGGCGAACAAAAATTAAATCTGGGCAATTCCGTTTGGCTTGCACACCACTCATGGCACTTCGGACGCCAAACTTTCTGGCTTCATAACTGGCTGCACTTACCACGCCGCGTTTTTCGCTTCCACCAACAGCAATGGGTTTGCCCTTAAGTTCGGGATGATCCATTTGCTCCACAGATGCGTAAAAGGCATCCATATCCACATGAATAATTTTGCGTATTGGTAAATCCTTTGGCATAACGTAAATTTATGAATTCTTGCGAAGGCAGGAATCCAATTGGATGAGATTTAAACAAAATTAATGGGAACTCCTTATTTTTAGGAGGACCAATAAAGAAATTCCCGTTTTCACGGAAAATACATATGATAGAAATAGAACGAAAATATTTGGTGATTTCAAATGCTTATAAAGATAAAGCCTTTAAAACTTCAAGAATAATTCAAGGGTTTTTAAGTACTCATCCTGAACGCACGGTTAGAGTGAGATTAAAAAATGATAAAGGGGTTTTAACCATAAAAGGATTGTCTTCCAGTAATGGCCTAACGCGTTTTGAATGGGAAAAGGACATTTCGAAAACGGATGCTGAAGCACTTCTTAATTTATGTGAAAAGGGAGTCATCGACAAAATAAGATATGAAGTAAAAGTTGAAGGCCACATTTTTGAAGTTGATGAGTTTTTTGAAGACAATAAGGGCCTAATCATTGCCGAAATCGAACTAAAAAGTGAAGACGAGAATTTTACAAAACCAAAATGGTTGGGCAAAGAAGTCACTGGTGACATTAAATATTACAATTCACAATTAAGCAAGCATCCCTTTAATACATGGGAAAGATAAAGAAACAAAAAAGCCACTTAAAAAGCGGCTTTTTTGTTTTAAAATACTGTTTTCTAAATTATTCTTTTGAAAACTCTTCAACCGTTTTCATATCCTTTACCTTGTAAAAGTCTCCTACTTTTGTAACTGTTTCTTCAAGGGTCTTAGGATTTACTTTTGCTTGGTCATATTCAACCATTGCTAACTTGTTATTAAAATCTACTTTGACTGATTTTACACCTTCCATTTTGGCAATTTTCTTTTCAATGGTTCTGGCGCAGCCAATGGCACAGGTCATGCCCTCTATATTAAATTCCGCTTTTGCATAAATCGCATTAGGATCTACGGTAAAAGCTGCTAAATCGGCAGATTCATTATCTAAAGTTTTTATTTCTGGTGAGGCTTCTTGCTTACACGCGCTAGTAAAAACAAAAACAACTGCGATTAAAAGTAAATTTTTGACCATATTCATTGTTGTTTAAATTTATTGAGAAACAAAACTAATAAATATTAAGCCTCGCTATTGATTTTTAACGAATTTTATGATTTTCAGCTTTTTGTATAAAAACCCCGAAGGTGATGCTTCGGGGTTTTTAATATAAATTTTAATTTGATGATTTAATCAAAATCTGCATCACCTACACCTTCGTTTACCTTGATATTCGTAATGTTAAAATTGATGATTTGAGGTCCAGAATTAACCGTTTGACTGTATGGGAATAGAATTCCATTAATAGGTGAATAATTACCATAGTCAACTGTTGAAATCATACTTTGTCCTTGTGCATCGATTGTGGACTCAACTCTCATTAAATAACCAGTTTTAGTATCATAATATCTATAAGAATCATTTTTGCCACTGGACACTTTCAATTTGTAAACATCATTGCCGTCAATAATCGTCATACTTTCTAAATTTACCTTCGATAAATCAAAGTGTAGTTCTGGAAAAATTGAGAATTCTGATTTTTTGTCAACTAATTCTTCTTCGGTTAAGGCTTTACGCTGACCTTGTTGTTCCATATACCCAGCTTCGCCGTTAAATTTTTGTTTCATGATAACACCCATACCTTCAATTGTCATTTCTATAGATTCCTTATTTGGAAATTTCGCTTTAATTTCAGCTGTAGGAGCAAAGGGCACCCCTTCAATTTTTACATTGGAAGTGGTCAATACTGTTTTTACAGTCTTAACTTGTTCTTTTCCACCAATGGAGTTTAAATAGCTATCCAAAACAGACTGGGTTGTAACACCTGTTGGAATTGGTTTCGAAAACACTGGTTTTTCGACAGAATTGGCATAAGGGTCAAAATACTTAATTGGAATCCCTGTTTTTTCAAGGTTTTCCAAGATGTCACTCCCTTTACCTACAACTATAATACGTGCATTTTCAGTTTTAAAATAAGCATTTGCCACGCGTTTAACGTCTTCAGCCGATACAGCGTTGATCTTTTCTAGATATGTGGTATAAAAATCTTTAGGAAGATTATTTATTTTAATATTCAGGGCATAACTCGCAATAGTTTGAGGCTGCTCAAGTGCTCTTACAAAACTACCAGCGTATAGTGCTTTGGCTTTTAATAAGGTTTCTGGCGTGACTGTTTCATTTTTTATGCGCTTAACCTCTTTTAAAATTTCAACAATAGAACTATCCGTAACCTCATTTCTTGTTAGAGCGTATGCGCGAAATCTTGACACATATTTATCAGAACCCAAACTTGCATAAGAACCATAAGTGTAGCCATGAGTTTCCCTTAGGTTTTGGTAAAGATAAGCACTTCCGCCACCCCCTAAAATGTAGCTTGCGATAAGGCCCGCATGATAATCTGGATCACTCATTTTAAGCTGTACATTGTTGCTGACTGAAATGTTTGATTGTACTGCATTAGGCATATCCACAAAATTAATTTGTGTAAATTGTACGTTAGGACTTGCCAATGGCATTTTATAATCGGTAATGGCTCTTGATGCCCAACTTCCAAAAAGGCCTCTAATTTTACTTTCGACCTCTGAAGCGTTTATGTCTCCAATAACAACTAGATATGCATTTTTTGGGTTAGACATACTTTCGTAATAGGCACGTACGTTGTCTAAACTTATATTGTTCAAAGTTTCCTCGGTAATAAATTCGCCATAAGGATGATGAGTACCATAAACCAAAGCGGA
>JBBKXS010000034.1:0-11486 GCA_037969605.1 Flavobacteriaceae bacterium | reverse complement strand
GGTTGGTGACTATAAACACCTCGCTAAATGAACAGGATATAATCAACTTTTTTAAAACTCTTGAAAATTTTGTAGGACATAAAAAACAGATTGCCAAGTCCTAAGATCTATTGGATAGTTGTTAAAAATTAGCTGAAATACCTATAAAGCTGTTCAAGTAATTGAAAAATATAGTATTTTTGGCATGACTAATTGAATCTCAATATGGTACAACAAGTTACAAGCGGCATCAAGATTTCTGTAGAGACTTCATTTGAAGGCACATTTTATAAAAATTATAAAGTGCACTACGCTTTTGGCTATATGGTAACTATTGAAAATCAAAGCAAGGACTCCGTACAGCTTAATTCCAGATATTGGAAAATTTTGGATGCCTTAAACAATGTTGAAATCGTTGAAGGAGAAGGCGTCATAGGGAAAAAACCGGTTTTAAAACCTGGAGAATCCCATACGTACAACTCTGGCTGCTTGTTGACTTCTCCATTTGGAGCCATGCAAGGGTATTATAATATGGTCAACCTCTCCAAGACCAATAAATTTAAGGTAATCATTCCTACCTTTAAATTAAGCGCTCCTTTTGCCATTAATTAATTCATTGATGCTTTCTTAAGAATTCAAAACGATAAACCGTATCGTATTGTTTTACATGAAAATAGTTACAATTAGAATGATGAGTAAAATTATATTCAGCATGAATATCAAAACCTTTATTTGAAATTTTATAAATCCCGTCCACATCAATATGGCCATAGGGCGATATACGTCTAAAGCGAAAGTCCTCTTTATGATTTAGGTCGAATAATTCAAACCAAGCTCCTCCTCCAATACCTGGCAGCCATTGTGCGCTTTCATGTTTTTCCACAATATGTTTTGGATGTATATTTCCCTCTAATTTAGGCTGGTGATTTTTCAATGGATCCAAAAACAAACGCTTGTTTTCATTACGAACTGAAGATTTAAACATCGTAATTTCTCCGTTCTCCGATAGTTTGTAAACCTTGTTTTTGGTATCAGCAATAACCACATTTCCAAGCGTACTTGGTGTAAACCATTTCGATTTGATAAGTCTCCTTTTAATACAAAGATTGGTAACACCAGCAATTAGGGCATCGGTTACAAAACGTGCACAATTGGTGGCCTCCTTTATAAATACCGCATAACGTATAAAATAACGTTCCTGCATAGTGGTGATGAAGGTTTTTGTACATTCAAAATTAACCTCATCACAAACCGAGGCATACATGGACCCGATACCATGGGTCAATTTTGGATGTGTAGCTAAAAAAATAAGGAGCTCTTCTAAATTCTCAATATCCCCATCTTTTATTACAGGTTTTAACGGAAAATCCAATTCATGGTCAGTTACTTTGCTCCTTACTCTTCCTGTAGATAATGGGGAAATATAGCGCCCAAAATCGTAATACTCTAAACTGCCAGTTTCTTTATGAATAAGCACCAAAGCCGCATGTCCTGCTCTGACGTAATCCTTCTTGCCTATTCCAAAAATGTGCAGGTATTTTAAAAACCATTCGTCCGAAACCAAGACTATAGTTTCTGGGTAAGCTAAAGTTAGAAGGATTCCATTATTGGTCATTTGAAAATCTAAAGTTTTATGGTCAAATTTAAAGTTCGAAACTTACAAAAAATAAGTCATAGTTTTAACTTGCTTTTAATACCTTTTCAATCTAAACTTTGTTAAAAAATTGTACCTTTGCACTTCATTTAATTAAACTTTCAAAACCACACTATTCATATGGGAAAAGGATTCTTCAATGTTCCAATTGCAGTAAATGAGACCGTAAAATCTTATGCTCCTGGAACTCCGGAACGTGATGCAGTAAAAAAGGCCTACAAAGCCATGATCAACAGCAAAATTGACGTCCCTTTGTACATAAATGGAAAAGATATAACTACTGGAAAAACCAGAACCATGTCTCCGCCACACGATCATAAACATGTGGTCGGTACCTATCACCTTGCGGAAAAGAAACATGTTGAGGAAGCCATTGCTACCGCTTTGGAGGCCAGAAAAACTTGGTCGCAATTGCCTTGGGAGCAGCGTGCCGGTATCTTCTTAAAAGCTGCCGAACTGATTGCTGGCCCTTACCGAGCAAAAATAAATGCGGCAACCATGATCGCACAATCCAAAACTGTTTATCAAGCCGAAATTGATGCAGCTTGTGAGTTGATTGACTTCTTGCGTTTCAATGTGCAGTTTATGACCGACATTTATATGGAACAACCTGAAAGCACTTCAGATGCTTGGAACCGTATTGAATATCGTCCGCTTGAAGGCTTTACCTATGCGGTAACACCCTTTAACTTTACGGCTATTGCAGGTAATCTGCCATCGTGTATGGCATTAATGGGGAATGTGGTCGTTTGGAAACCAAGTGATAGCCAGATCTATTCCGCCAAAGTGATTATGGATGTGTTTAAGGAAGCCGGAGTTCCTGATGGGGTAATCAATGTGGTATTTGGTGATCCAGTGATGATTACCAATACGGTTTTAGCAAGTCCCGATTTTTCTGGATTGCATTTTACTGGGTCAACATTTATCTTTAAAGAATTGTGGAAACAGATTGGAAACAATATCCACAACTATAAGACCTATCCAAGAATTGTAGGTGAAACCGGTGGAAAAGATTTTATCATAGCCCACAAATCGGCCAATCCAAAACAGGTCGCTACGGCCATTTCACGCGGTGCTTTCGAATTTCAAGGACAAAAATGTAGCGCCGCCTCAAGAGCCTATATTCCAACCAATCTTTGGAATGCTGTGAAAAAACAAGTTATTGAAGATGTAAAGTCCTTTAAAATGGGGTCGCCAGAAGATTTGGGTAATTTTATTACGGCCGTTATCCATGAAGGATCTTTTGACAAACTTGCAAAATACATAGACCAAGCAAAAGCAGATAAAGATGCCGAAATTATTGTAGGTGGGAATTACGATAAATCCAAAGGTTATTTTATCGAACCAACGGTGATTGTGACCACTAATCCAAAATACACGACCATGTGTACCGAGCTGTTTGGTCCTGTCATGACCATACACGTATATGATGAAAACAAATATGCTGAAACTTTGAAACTTGTTGATGAAACCAGTGAATATGCCTTAACGGGTGCTGTTTTAGCCACCGATCGTTATGCTATTGAAGAAGCGACTAAAGCCCTACAAAACAGTGCAGGTAACTTTTATATTAACGACAAACCAACAGGTGCGGTAGTTGGGCAACAACCATTTGGAGGGGCAAGAGCTTCAGGAACAAACGATAAAGCAGGAAGTCCACAAAATTTATTGCGTTGGGTATCACCAAGAATGATTAAAGAAACCTTTGTAACCCCAACAGATTATCGTTATCCATTTTTGGAAAAATAGGATTTTCACTTCGGGATAATCCAAATACAAATGTTCTCTTATCCTGTAGTGAATACTGATAAAACTATATGTTTGTTGGGATATAACTAATTGTGAGCCTTTAAAAAAAACAGAAAATGAAAACATTATTCGGAATTTTAAGCGTGATTATTTTATTTAGTTGTCAGAATAATTCGCCTAATGAGAGGTCAAAATTTAAGACAATTATGATTAAATCTTATGGTCAAATAGAGATTCTTCCTGATTTAGCTACTTTCTCTATAAATTTAAATTGTCTTGATAAATCTGTGAAGTTTTCAAAAAAATGCCTTGTCGACAAATCGAATGAATTGAACAGTAAATTAATTTCATTTGGAATCGATCAGGATGATATTCTTACTACTGCGGTAAATTTGAACAAAAATTATACTTGGGTTAATAACACGAGAGTTTTTCAAGGTTATAATAGTTCTACAAGGATGATTATCACTATTCGTGACATAGATAAACTAGATGAAATTTATACCGAACTTTTTGAGAATAGAAACCTTGAATTAGACGGATTGTCCTATACACATTCAAAAATAGATAGTTTAAAGAATGAAGCATATGTTGACGCTTTGAAAAAAGCAAATATTTTAGCAGACAAGTTGTTGATGGAACTTCCAGAATCTGAGAAGGAGATACTCAAAATTGGTAATGTAGAAATTTCTGCATCTATGCCAGAAACAAATGAATTAAAAAGTGATGCACTTGAGTCAAGCACTGTACAGAATCAATCAATTGCTATAAGTACGGGAACCGTAATTGTAAATTCGACTTTATACGTGGAATATCAAATTGAATAAGATACGGCACACAACACAGTTTATAAGCAATTGTTTATGCTCGTTACTTGCGAAAATCCTCCGTTAAATTCAATCCCAACATCTTTGAGAAGAAGATATGCTTTCTTAAATATCAATCATACCAATTTCAACTATGGTATTGGGTAAATATGTTTTTATTTGATACTTTTTTATTGATATAAAACGAAATGTTTTTCTTGCTATACTATAGTTATTGGTGCAAATTTTAAATATGATACTATAGCAAATTAAATATCACAGGTATGGGCCATGTAATTAAAGAATTATAAATTTAGTTGTATAAATTGTAAGTAGATTTACGTGAATCACGTTTTATTAACATCAAGCTTCTTGATTAGCTTTTAAAATGTAAATAATTTCATTAAGGTTTTTATTTAATTTGTTTACTAGTCTTTGAAATAAATCCGTTTCATTACCAGTTTTAAATCTAACATCTTTACTTGTAAGGTTTGGAAACCTTTCTAATAGAACTTTAGATTGTTTCTCCCAATCACCGCTAATTATATAATATTCACTCGGTTTTCTTTTATCTTCTTTGCTGTTGGTTACCATAATCGATTATTAAGATAGTACTAATTATACCAATACAAAGATGGTTAGGAATTATATAAAAAGTTTACCCAACCGAAAAATAAATTTACACATGTTACAGGTTTTCTATATTATTTTTCCTTTTCTGTACTATGTTTTAGAAAATGAAGGACTCGTTGCAGATTGAATGCAAGGCATTTAGTTAATCTATCTTTTTATTTATACTTAAGGATTCACAGCTGTTACATCTTGTGCTGGTCTTACATTATCGGATGTTTTTGCAAAATCCTTATCCAATATATACAAAGCATTGTTGCTCATCTTTTCACCACCTGCTAATTTAATTTTATCCAAAATGTTCATTGCAAGTGTTTCTTCTTCAATTTGTTCTTCAACAAACCATTGCATAAGATTCAGAGTAGCCCAATCTTCCTCTTCATGACTAAGTTTTACGAGTTTATAAATGGCTTTGGTATTATCTGTTTCATGTTCAAATACTTTTTCAAAACAACTTTGCAGGCTTGTCGGATTTTCATGTGGCGCAGGAATCGCAGTAATTTTCACTTCTGCACCTCTTTTTAAGATATACTCCATGAGTTTCATCATGTGGTCGCGCTCCTCTTCAGCATGCCTGAAAAGGAAATTTGAAATCCCACTAAATCCCTGTCTTTCAGCCCATGAAGCATACGATAAATATATTTGAGAAGCATGTGCTTCTTTTGTTACTTGTGCATTCAATGCATCCGATAGTGTTTTTGAAAGTCTGTTGGTGTTCATTGCTATTTTATATTTGGTGTTTGATTTTTAAAATACTTCTTTAATAATTGACTTTTCATCAACCTGCAGAATCATTAATTGCTTTTCTATCGCCTCCATCATGGGAGGTGGTCCGCATACATAAAACAACTTATTGAGTCCGTCACTGTTCTTTTTAATAAAATCTGAGGTTATTTGTCCATTTGCATAGCCCTTCACTTTTTCGTTAGATAAAATATTGATGAAATTGGCGTCCAATAAGTTCTTAAATTCGGCTTTAAGAATAATATCGGCTTTTGTTTTATTCGCAAAAATGAGTTTGTTGTTACCAATTTTATTTTTCATCTGAAGATTTCTGAATATAGAAATGAACGGGGTCACTCCTGCACCTCCAGCAATAAATATCCCTTCGCCTTTGTAGTCAATGGTTCCAAACACCTCATGTAAAATTAACTCATCATCTTTTTTTAGATTTAATAGTTCATTTGTTACGCCTTTATGCTGGGGATATGTTTTGATGGTAAACTCGAGGTAAACATTGTCGGGTAGTGAAGTAAAAGTAAATGGCCTTTTTTTATCTTTCCAGCCATTTTTATTGATGGAAACTTCAGTGGCTTGTCCTGAGACGAATATGTACTTCTGAGGTTTTTCAGTTACAATTTTCAATACGTCATGGGTAACCTTATCAACCGATTTTACCTTTACAATAGTTTGTTTCATTTTTAAATATGTGTTGCCTGTTTTTAATTTTTTAGAACATAGTTTAATTATGTAATTGGCTTTGAGTTATTCTTAAATTAGTTAATAGTTAAAATTGATAGGGAAAAGTTAGAACTTTCCTGACTGCTTGTGTTACATAATTTTTAATAAAAGTTATAACTTTAACTCATTAGTCGAGAACCTATCAGCTATGAGCCAGCCTGTTGTTGTCGGACGATATTTCATTTTGTCAAAATTTTAATTATGGGATAATTTCATAATTGTTTGACAGCCATTAGTCGGAGAGTAGGAAGGAATACAAGACATTTTTTTTACTGATAAATAAAGAATTTCTTGAAATTAACTATCCTCGAGGCAGAGCTATCGAGGTATTTCGCTAGTTTCATTTTGACTTCAAGGTCAAAAATCAAAATTCTGTATTTTAGATTCCCGTTTTCACGGGAATGACAATTTCAATGGAAACCTCGACGCAGAGCATCGAGGAATTCTTTTCAATTAAACCATCCTTTGACTCCCATTAATTTTCTCAAAATCGGAGCTACTTACAGCAGTTAAGAATCCAAGAAGGTGTTTATTGAATTCATTGGGTTGTTCCAGATTAGAAACATGACCCGCATTATCAATAATATGAAGTATTGACTCTTTAATTTTGGCATTCATAAATTCTGACTGAGCAAGTGGTGTTACTTCATCTTCTCTTCCACAAATAATCAATGTTGGTATGCTTATCTCATTCAGAATGGAGCAAGTTTCTGAACGTTCGGCAAGAGCGGTTAGCCCCATAGTAATAATATGTTGAGAATTAGAAAAAACTACATCGCGTAACTTCTCAACCAATTCTTTTTTATTACTTATTGAGTCTTTATGGAAAATACTTTTTATAAATCTTTCGTTGAAATTGGTTGTTCCATCCACTGATATTTCATCAATAATCTTGTAGCGTTTTTTCTGTACTTCGGCCGTGTCCGCAATACATTGTGTATCACATAATATTAGTGCTTCAAAGCGATCAGGGAATCTTTTCAGTACGTTCAGAGCTATATAACCTCCCATAGACAATCCGCAAACAATTGCTTTTTCAATGCTTAACTTGTCCATAAACCCTATTAAATCTTCACCTAACAAGTCAATGCTTAAGGGTGATTCCTCGTCCGTTGATTTTCCAAACCCTCTGATGTCGAAGGCAATCACACGGTTTGATGATTTTAAAAAATCAAGTTGCCCTTGCCACATCATTTTGTCGAAAGGATAACCGTGCAAGAAGATAATAGGGACGCTACCTTCTCCAACATCATCATAACACAAATTGAACTTATTTACAGAGATAGTTAAATTATATCCTTTAATTTCTGTTTCCATGCTGTGTTGTTTTAATTAATTTATTGTAACACTTGCAAATTTACTTGTTGAATTATCGAGTTGCCTTACATAAAGTTGGATAAGAATTGTATAATTCACATTATTGGTAATAATGTCGAATCTTATTAAACAGACAGCAACTGAAAATATATTGTATCTGCTACTATTTATAACACGGCCTTAAAGTCATGCTGGTTTAAAAGTTTGGTAAGTGTCTTCCTCCAACTTAATGTTGTATTAAATGAAAAGTTTGTTGTCTTTGAGAGCAGCACTGAATTTACACTGAGCGTTAGGCACCATTCCTCGAACTCTCTCCCATTAGAATTCTTTGCGTTTATTTTTAGAGCTTTTTATACATCCCTAGGTTCTTCGATACACGAACTCTTATAAAGTCCTTAAAAGTTTTCTGCAAATTATACAACTATCATTTTTAATTATGTAAGTTTTTAGGCAGCAATTGTTCTCACCTTTGCATTAAGCAACAACTTGAGAAAGCAATAGCACATATTTTCATTGAAATTTTTGTATATGTGCCCAAAGCACTTGTTATCAAACTCACCTAAACGCAGTCTCAGAATGAAAACAGAAACAGATTTAGAAAAAGAGATCATACATATCACCATGAAAATACATATGGAATATCCTGAATTGTCCAAATACTTAGAGGAAATGCCCATAAATGTTTCAGAAAACGAAGACGCAATCAATAATAATAACATGAAAGAATACTATAATTCTTTGGTGGAATTATTAGCTGAGTATTCAAAAACGCATGAGGCCAATAAAGAAAAGAATACTCCAGAGAAATTAAAATTTCCGGGGTACCCATTATATCCTCCTTCAGAAGACATCTATAACCAAGGGAAAAAAGAAATGGATCTAAACCCAGAAAATCCTTCAAAAAAGAAGACCCCAAATGAATCAGAACGCGCATTAAACGAAAAGACTTTTAAAGATGACATGCTTGGTGATGATTTAGATGTTCCAGGAGCAGAATTAGACGATCAACAGGAAAGTGTGGGCAGTGAGGATGAAGAAAACAATTATTACAGTTTGGGCGGAGATGATCACAATGATTTAGAAGAAAATAAAGGATAAATAAACAAACCAAATACTATTTTAAAATGAAAATTCAATTTAATACAGACAAAACCATAAACGGGGAAGAAAGAAATCAAGATTTTTTTACTTCCCAAATCGCAGAAGAGTTTGATAGATACCAATCTCATATAACAAGAATAGAGGTTCATCTGTCAGACGAAAATGGAAAAAATGATGGTTTTAATGATAAGCGATGTTTGATGGAAGCCAGACTTAAAGGCAGGAATCCTATTGCAGTTTCAAATCAGGCTGATACAGTTGAACAAGCCGTATCAGGGTCCATCGATAAGCTAAAAATTTCTTTGGAAACTATACTTGGACGTATCCAAACTTATTAAAAATAAAAATCATAAAAACAAGAAATGGAAAACCGATATCAATCGGCAGGGCGATGCCAAGGGCGCCGAACATCATGTGTGAAATCATAGCCAAACACGTTTGAGGAACCCATCGAATTCACCCCTTAAATTTTATAGGTAAATGCACCACCTTTTTGGTTTCAAAAAAATCTTCGGTAAAATAATCACTTAAAGGATAAAGCGTTGCCGTTCTATAATTTTGGAGTTCTTCGGTTAAATCGCCTCCTTTTAAATACAAAATTCCGTTTTTCAAATCATGGTGTTGGGGTTTGGCAATCTTGCCCTTTACCCAACTTACAAAGGTAGGCATGGTAGTCACAGCCCTACTCACAATAAAATCAAATTGGCCTATAATGTCTTCTACTCTACTATGAAAGGTTCTTACATTGGTCAGTCCCAAGCCTGCAACGACCTCATCTACCACCTTAATTTTTTTAGCAATACTATCAACCAAATAAAATTGGCTCTCTGGGAACAAAATGGCCAATGGAATCCCTGGAAATCCACCACCAGTGCCAACATCCAAGATTTTGGAATTCGGTTGAAACCTCAGCACTTTTGCAATCCCCAGTGAATGCAACACATGGCGCAAGTACAACTCGTCAACATCCTTACGTGAAACGACATTTATTTTTGAATTCCAGTCTTTATACAGCCCATCCAGTTCTGCAAATTGTGTCATTTGAACATCGGTTAATTCTGGAAAATACTTGAGTATCATTTGCATACCATGGAATTTTCAACAAAAGTAGGCCTTTTTATGTGGATATTTTTAGCATATTATTACCATTCTTGCAGTTTTTATTGGTTATATTTGCACCTTATTATACCATGGCAACTTTTTATATCGTTAAGGTAGAAATTAATAGCAATGACAAAACAAGCACTTTCATTTTCCAGAGCTGATTCGGCAACATTCTTCCGAACCTTAAACAAACGCGTTAACAATTATTTTAAGGACAATGACATTAAACGCACAGGGAATTGGAAAATTTGGTTGAAAACCGCAGTTATGTTTAGCTTATTTTTATCCCCTTATTTTTTATTGCTTACGTTAGATATCCCTGGTTGGGCGCAATTACTTTTAACCATTGTTATGGGTATAGGTATGGCCGGAGTTGGTATGAATGTGATGCACGATGGCAATCATGGTTCTTATTCGAATAAGGAATGGGTCAACAGATTAATGGGAAGCAGTATTTATATTTTAGCCGGAAATGTTTACAATTGGAAAGTGCAGCACAATGTATTGCACCATACCTATACAAATATCCACGGTCATGATGAAGATCTTGAAGCAGGGCGAGTTTTACGTTTTTCACAACATACTGAATGGCAAAAACATCATAAATTTCAGCATTATTATTCTATTTTTCTTTATGGTTTATTGACCATAAATTGGGCCATTACTACTGATTTTTTACAGATGAAACGCTATTTAAAACGTAAATTATCCTATGGCAAATTTCCAAATCCAGCTACCGAATGGAGTAAATTGGTGATTTCAAAGCTTATTTACCTATCCATTTGGATTGTGCTTCCTCTTTTACTGACAGACATTGCTTGGTGGAAAGTGTTATTGGGCTTTTTTATTATGCATTATGTTGCGGGCTTAATTTTGAGCGTCGTGTTTCAGTTGGCACATGTCATGGATGAAGCCGATATGCCTTTACCACAAGAAAACGGTACCATGAAAAACTCTTGGGCCATCCATCAACTTCAAACCACTGTGAATTTTGGAACTAAAAACAGAATCGTCAATTGGTTTACCGGTGGACTGAACCATCAGGTGGAACATCATATTTTTCCTCATATCAGCCATGTTCACTACACCAAAATTTCGAAAATAGTTAGGGAAACGGCTAAGGAATTCAACTTACCTTATAAAGAATATAAAACAACCCGAAAAGCAATCATTGCCCATTTTAAGTACTTAAAAGAAATGGGAATGAAACCTGCATTACAAGTATAATTAAGTTTGTAGATGAATCAACCACTTTCTGAAAGGATTAAAAGCCTGCCCACTTCGGCCACATTGGCTATGGCAGCAAAAGCTAGAGAGCTCAAACAACAAGGCATCGACATTATCGGATTAAGTTTAGGCGAGCCTGATTTTAACACCCCGGACTTTATTAAAGAAGCAGCTATACAGGCTATTCACGACAATTACAGTTCGTATACGCCTGTGGATGGCTATTTAGAATTGAAACAGGCCGTTTGCTTAAAGTTTAAACGCGATAATGGTTTGGAATACAAACCGAGTCAAGTGATCGTTTCTACAGGAGCAAAACAGTCCATTGCCAATGTATGTCAAGTATTGCTCAATCCCGGTGACGAAGTCTTATTACCAGCACCATATTGGGTAAGTTATTCGGCATTGGCCATTTTGTGTGAAGCTACATTTAAGGAAATTCCATCAAGTGTTGAAAC
>JBBKXS010000033.1:0-8545 GCA_037969605.1 Flavobacteriaceae bacterium | reverse complement strand
ATTGTAATTCTCTTTTCATTGCTGAAAGCATCAGAAAAAACTGCATGAAAATTATAACCAAGGGATGCACATACAAATGCGAGTGATATACCTGTTGTTCCGGCGGTATATTCCACAATAGTACTTCCCTGTTTTATAAACCCTTTTCTTTCTGCTCCTTCAATTACTGCTTTAGCCATTCTGTCCTTCATACTCCCTGTTGGATTGGCACTTTCCAATTTTGCTATAATTCGGGAACTATTAGCGGGCACTATGTTTTTTAATTCTATCATTGGGGTATTCCCTATGGCGTCTTTAATGTTGGTATTTCCTGAAGTCATATATTTTGATTTAAGAATTATTAAAAAATCTACTTTATAGAAAGAGGCAGTGTCAAATAGCACACAATGATTTGATATGAATCTGTTTCAATACTTCGTCTTCGCTCAGTACAAGTGATTTATATCAGTGGTTAAACTAAGTTCGGCTATTTTTTTGAGAAAGCCAACTTTTAAACTCTGCTATTTTACAGAGTTATTGATTCCCTTTCCACCCAGGACCTCTTACGACGCGACCTGGTAGTGCTCCAGTATGTTCCCCATCTTTTAACACTTGGGTACCATTAACAAAAACATCCTTTACTCCAGTGGCGAATTGTTGTGGTTTTTCAAAAGTTGCATGATCTTGTATGGTGTTGGGATCAAAAATGACGACATCGGCATAAAAGCCTGTTTTTAAGGCACCCCGATTTTTGATCTTTAAGTTGGTGGCCGGTAAAGTGGTGAGTTTATAGATGGCTTCTTCTAAAGGAATCACCTTTTCGTCCCTTACATATTTGCCCAGCAAGCGTGCTACATTGCCATAAGCACGTGGATGGGTGCTCGATTTTAGAAACACCCCTTCAGGCACTGAGGATTCAGCATCCGAGCCAAAGCTCATCCAAGGTAGAGCGATCTGTTTTTTCACATTGTCTTCCGACATCAAAAAATAGACAGCATCGACCCTGCTGCCATCTTGCACCACCAAATCCATGGCGGTTTCTTCGGGAGACTTTTGGCGCATTTGGGCCACTTCGGCCAAGGTTTTTCCGGTCAGGTATTTTAAACTGTCATTTTTAAACCCAACCAATATGATCTTATCGGCAGATTCGGCAGCCTGCATTAAACTTTCCCAATTGTCAGTAGGGGTTGTCATTTCTTTGAGCACTTGTTTTCTGATTTTAGGGTCTTGTAAACGTTCGGCCCATTTATCATAACCGCCTTCCTGTACCCATGGTGGCATGGAAGCGTTTAAACCCGTAGCTCCAGCGGTATAGGTATACATATCGGTTGTAATATGCAATCCAGCGGCTCTAGCTGAATCTATTTTGGCCACAACCTGGTCAAACTTGTTCCAATTGGCTTTTCCACTTTGCTTGAGATGATACACTTCGGCCCTGATATTGGCTTCTTTGGCAATCCTGATAAGTTCATCCAAGGCTTCCAAAAGTTTTCCGCCTTCACTTCGCATATGCGAAATATATAGGCCATCGTATTCCGAAGCGACCTTGCACAAAGCAATCAATTCTTCGGTACTGGAATAAAAGGCAGGTGCATAGATTAAGGAGGACCCAATACCCAAAGCGCCATCTTCCATGGCTTGTTTGACCAATGCTTTCATGGTGTCAAGTTCCTCAGGTGTTGGTGTTCTATCTTCAAAGCCAACCGTATAAATCCTTAAGGTAGTGGCTCCAATAAAGGAGGCTACATTTGGAGAGATGCCTTTGTTGACCAGCGATTCCAAATACTCATTAAGTGTGGTCCAATTCACAGCATATTGGATATCGCCTTGGTCTTCCTGAGCATCTTTTTTCATCTGTTCATTTAAAGGTCCCATCGACCAGCCTTCACCAAAGACTTCCAAGGTGACGCCTTGTTTGATGTCGCTCATGGATCTTCCATCTTGAATCAAAGATTCGGTAGCCCAACTTAACATGTTTATAAAACCTGGAGCTACGGCCAAACCTTTGGCATCAATTTCATTAAGGCCTTTTGCATCTTTCAAATCGCCAATGGCAGCAATGGTGTCGGCATTAATACCCACATCGCCCATATAGGAGGCATTTCCGGAGCCATCCAGAATCTGTCCGTTTCTTATTAGAACATCGAACGAAGCTTGTTTTTGGCAATTACATAAGGCTAAAGTGCAAACTAGAAGGAATAAAGCTTTAATGAGTTTCATGGTAAGTTGTTTAATAGTCAGTGAAAGACTTGAATATACCGTTTAGAGAAACGAATGATATCCAAGCCTAACGAATTTCGACTATTTTTTTGAAAACTCCAAGAAACTATTCGGATTGCTCTGCCAAGAGCGCGTTTTTGGCCACTCGATTTTCTAGAATCCTTAAATAACGCAATGCATTTTTATCTTTGTAATCAATATAGGATTTTGAAGCCCATTGTATGGCGACATCTAAATCTCCATTGATTTCATTGATAATGGCCATATTATAGCAGGCTTGACCTGCAATTTTGGATTTAGGATTGTTGGTTTCAACCTCCCAAAGTTGGGCAGCACTATCCCAGTTTCCAGTTTGGGCTCTACGTTTTGCAATTTCAAAATTATTGGTACCCTTTACGTAATATTCCCTGGTAACGCGAATTTTAAAAGGATAGGTCCTTAAGGCAAAGCTATGGCCTATATTATTGCTGATTTGAAGAATAGCTTCTTTTCTTCCTGTAATGGCTTCGGCAGCTTTTATGGGATTGATGCCCCGACCTACCGAAGTAGCCCAATCGTTATTGATGATTTCATCGAGTAGCGCTTTATTGAAATTATCATAGATACGAAACCCCGCTTGAATATGGGTATTTACTGAGGCAGTATGTTCAATCATAGGGATTTTTAATCCTAGTGCGTTAATTTTTTGAACCGTTTCGGCATTATATTTTATAACCGCATCGGTATCATAAAATGAAAGGACAACTAAAGCGTCAAGATTATTTTCTTCGCAAAGCATATTTACTGTTGACCAAGGCAAAGCGTTTGGAAAAATACCAAGACCTGGATTTTCGATCTTATCAGATTTAACAACAATGATATCTTCAAATGTTTGGTTTTTTTCAAACTCGTCTTTAATCCCTTGTATCACATTTTCGGCACCTTCTTTATCAAGGTTTAAGCCTTCAGCAGAAAGGATTTTATCGATTTTGTCAAGGGTTTTATTGACGGTGGATTCACTTCGGTTTAAAATTCCCACTCGTTTGATTTGATTTGGAACATAAACGGGAGCAGGTTCTACAACACTCATGGTAAGATTGTTCATTGAGCTGCAGCTCACTAACAATATACTACAAAATAATAATAAGAATATAGGTCGAGATAAGGTGATTTTCATGATAAGTAGGTTTTGGTTTAGGGCACTAATCTAATAAAATAATTTTAAATAAACACTTAACACCTTGTATATGTGATAAATGAGAAGGAGAAATTGTGTTTATCGTCTTTATTGTGAAAGGTATTTCCAACTTCTTTCCAAACAGTTTGGTCTATTTTAGGAAAAAACGTATCGGCTTCAAAACTAGAATGAACGCGGGTCAATTCAATTTTAGATGCCATTGGCATTGCCAACTTATAAATTTCACCGCCTCCAATGACAAACGGTTGTGGATCACTTTTGGCGGCATCCAAAGCGTCTTTAAAATTATCAACTACAATAACACCTTTGGGCACTTTATAACGATGTTGTTTTGTGATGACAATATGGGTTCTATTGGGCAAGGGTTCAGAGAAACTTTCAAAAGTTTTTCGGCCCATAATCATACAATGATCTTTGGTTAAGGCTTTAAACCGTTTTAGGTCATCACTCAAATGCCAAATGAGTTGGTTGTTCTTCCCAATGGCATCATTTTCCCCAGCAGCGGCAATTAGGGTTAAACCGTTACTTACTTTAGTTTTTTTTTCCGTGAAAGTAGGAAGAGGATAGTCTTTTTCTACTTTAGTTTTAAGCTCTTCAATACGGGATTTTTGTTTGGAAACCAAGGTGTTCAATTGTTTTTCTTCCCAATCCTTTCCCATAAATTTATGGGTAAAAAAGACATTAAACAAATGGTAAACAAACAAGCATAACCAAATTAAAATAGCATATACAAACCATTCTTTTCCGAAAAGAGTGATTTGTTCTCCAATACCCAAAAAAGTGTTTAACACAATTAAGACAAAGCTGCCAATTAAAAACGTGATAAAATGAACATATAAACGTTTTTTTTGTTTGATACGTTTTTGAGCATTAGTAATTAACTCTAATTGCTCTTGATCTATTTGGGAGTTTTGTTTCTTTTTTCCGAACATTTCAACTACATATTGAATTGTAAAGTTACGTTTTTTAACATAAAAATTGTAATAAAATAGAAGCTATTAAAAACAGTATAATTCGCAAACGTTGTAGTTGTAAACTTGCTGAAAACCAGTATTAAAGCTCACAAAAGGTTGTTGTTAATCTGCTAATTAATAGACTCCTTTTTTTAAGAGTTGAAATAAATTTTGACACATTCTTATTAAATTCATAATTCTTTGGGTATAAGTTGTTAAAATATATTTTGATGGTAAATTCTTTTATAAATTTGCATCGAAAATTAATTAATACATTTAAATATGGCAATTACAAAACAATACTTAAAAAGCAAACCAGTTGTTAAAGTAACTTTTTCTGTACCTGCAGAGGACGCAAAAAAAGTTGCAGTAGTAGGAAGTTTTAACGAATGGAACACAAAAAAGGCGTTTGCACTTAAAAAGTTGAAAAATGGAACGTTTAAAGGAACGGTGGATTTAGAAAAGGACAACTCTTACGAGTTTAAATATTTAGTTGATGGCACTTATGTTAACGATGATCAGGCTGATGCATACGCTTGGAATGATTTCGGAGCTGAAAATGGTGTTATAAATTTATAGTAAGAGATCCTTAAGAAAATTAAAAGAGCTTTCAATATTGAAAGCTCTTTTTTGTATCCGTAGATTATGCTATTTTTTGATGAAGGATTTAGCTCCTTTCCTGCCATCATTTGTTTTGAGTTGAAGGAAATACATTCCTTTTGCCATTTGCGACACATCAATGGTTTCTTTGTCAAGGATTCCGTTAGAAATCGTTTGTCCCAAAAGATTTGAAATGGTATAGGTTATTCGAGTTCCATCAGTCTGAGGTAATTTAACGTTTAAATTATTTTGAACCGGATTAGGGTACAATTTTATTAAACTACTTATATTCTTGAATTCATCTACACCCAATGTAGAACTAATTGTGGCTTCATACATACCATTACCGTGTGTACCGATCAATAATTTATGATCTGTGGGTCTATATTTTAAATCGCTCACTAAAGCAAAGCCAATTTGTGTTGGAGCTTCTCTAACCCAATTTACACTTGTTGGATCTGAAGAACTGTAAAGACCCCTTGCAGTTCCTACAAAATAAGTGGTCTCACCAGAATGTTCAGCGATTGCCGCAGATCTAATGGAATGCGCATCCAAATTACGCTCAACCACGGTCCAAGTAGGAGAAGGATCTGTAGCATTGGTGGTTAAAAATATGCTGTTTGTACCATAATTTGAATAAGTGGCCAAAACAATATTATTATTGGTTGGATGAATTGCCAATGCAGTAACTATAGATGGAAAAGCTCCTTTGGTAGCTGCTGAAGGAGTTATGTCTATTGCAGAAGAAATATTCGCTACATTTTGGGGATTATGCAATCTATAAATATGGCCTTCATCTCCTCCCATTAAGAGGTAACTTGTTGAAGCATTATAAGCACCCCAACTTGTTGAGAAGGATTGAAAGAAATCTCCATGGCCAAAAGCAGTAGGGATATCGCTCATATCGGTCCAAGTACTTGAAGTGACATTGGTAGCATCTATGGTTCTTAAAAGCCTATCTTCGGCAGCATAGTACAAAGCATTATTATTATTTTGATCTAGGTGAAATAAGGTCACAAATTGGCTGTCATAAGGTGTGCCAGGACTGACCTCTGGAGTTATTTCTTCACCACTTGGGCAGTCTCTGTAAATAAATCCATTTTGATAACCGAAGAAAAAAGGAAGACATACATCATCTCTAGATATAGCTACTGAAACACCATCTCCTGGACCAACTCCTGCTTGAGTGGTCTTGTCAGGCATTCCCCAATCCATACCGCCAGCTTTAGTGCCATTATCCTGTGCTCCACCAATAATGATGTCGGAACCAGAAAGGGGGTCAATTCCCACATGGTAAAATTGGTAGGTCTGATAGTTGTTGTTTAAATCAGTCCAATCTACAGTCGAAGCCGTAACATTAGTAGTTTTGTGAACTCCACCATCGGTTCCTGTAAACAATTCGGAATTATTAAATGGATTAAAAACCAAAGCATGAATATCTGGATGATGGGGATCGCCTCCAGCCGTATCATAAAGGCCATAAGAAGTAGGTGAAATATACCCACCAATCCTAACAAATCTTCCCACAGCATTGATATCTGTTTTTTTATAAGCATTGGTACCTCCAATAACGACAAAATTTTCATTATCAGGCTTTACGCTCACTACTAGGTCATAACCGCCTTGAATTGCAAATGGATCATTGCCATTGGAACACCCGGTTTCATCGGGAAGTTTGCTGGAATAATTCATAAATCCTGTGATGGATTGATCCCACATCCATAAATCGGCTTCAATTAATGGGGTTACATCACAATCTGACTCATTGCCGTTATCAAATAAAACATATAATTTATTTTGATTGGAAGGGGCTAAAGCTAAAACAACTCTGCCAGCTGGTGTGAAATCGGATATATTGATTCGCGAATAACCACCAACACCTGTTAATGAGGTCCAGACCCCTTTTATATCAGCGTCATTTGTGCCTGAAAAACCAGCATAAACCCTGCCGCCTGTTGTAATGACCAAATCGGTATGTTTACTAGATGTAATTGTACCATTAACAATTTCATCGGTCCAACTGACTCCATTAAAACGTTTAATTTTTCCTGCGACAGCGGCAAATAAATCACCAGTTAAAGGATGTACCGCTAATTTAAAAATAAAATCAAAATCTGAATCATATGATGTTTGTAACGATGCCGTACTTGCCATTTGAATCCATGTTAGGCCACCATTGGTTGATTTCCAAATCCCTTGGCCATAATAAGTTGCACCAGATAAACGCGCTGAATTTCCAATACTTTCTCCAGTACCATAATACCAAGTACTAGTTGAACTTGGGTCTTGAGCAATGGCTGTCACATTATGTATTTCATCATTTGAGGACACTTTGGTCCAACTGGCTCCGCCATTTGTAGTTCTGAACACACCACCACTAACACCACCCGCCAATATGGTATTTCCAGTATTATCACTTATATCAACTACCAAAGCTCGGGTTCGGCCACCAAAATTAGTTGGCCCTCTATTGATGAATGAAGTTTCAATCGTTCTGGAACCGCTATTACTTCTTAGTTTAGCTTGTTTGGAGCGATTAAATTCCAATAGCTTTTCCGTCTTTGGGATTTCTCCCGTTAATGGGTTTGCTTGTCTATAATATTCATATAAAAACCGTTGTTCGTCAAAAAGGGCCCGTTCTTCAAGGGTTTCCCCTTCTTCTCGTTCAGCATTTTTAAATGTTTTTCGCTCAATTTTGTTTGTTTGTTTTTCCGATTTAGAAGGAATTAAAAATAAAACTGTGAAAATAGTGACTAGGCTAAGGCAAATGAGTAATGGTTTTTTCATAGAAATTGGTTTAAATAGCAACCACGCCTTTTATATGTGGATGGGGATTATAATCTACTAAGGTAAAGTCTTCAAATGTAAAATCAAAAATATCTTTTACGTTGGGATTTAAAATCATTTTAGGCAATGGTCTCGGTTCACGTGACAATTGTAAATCCAGTTGTTCAAAATGGTTACTATATACATGGGCATCCCCCAAAGTATGAATAAAATCTCCTGCCTCATAACCACAAACTTGTGCCATCATCATTGTAAATAGGGCATAAGAAGCGATATTGAAAGGAACTCCCAAAAAGATATCAGCACTGCGCTGATATAATTGGCAAGACAACTTTCCTTTCTTCTCACCTTTGGAAACATCCGGAGCGGCTACATAAAATTGAAAAAAAGCGTGACAAGGTGGTAGTGCGGCTTTACCATTAGCTACATTTTCACTAAAGGATTTGGAATTGTCTGGTAATACTGAAGGATTCCAAGCAGAAACCAACATACGTCGACTGTTTGGATTGTTTTTTAAGGTGCCAATGACCTCTTTTATTTGATCTATGTCATCATTGTTCCAATTGCGCCATTGGTGACCATAAATGGGGCCTAAATCTCCCTTGTCATCCGCCCATTCATTCCATATGCGCACGCCATTTTTAGTTAAATAATTAATATTGGTATCCCCTTTTAAAAACCAAAGAAGTTCATGAATTATGGACTTTAAGTGTAATTTTTTAGTAGTCACCATTGGAAAACCTTCACTTAAATCAAAACGCATTTGGTAGCCAAAAACACTTTTTGTTCCTGTTCCTGTTCGATCTCCTTTTTGGTTTCCGTGCTCTAA
>JBBKXS010000032.1:0-19448 GCA_037969605.1 Flavobacteriaceae bacterium | reverse complement strand
CACAACTTTACAGCTTTAAACCTTCCTGAATATCATCCTGCTCGTGACATGCAGGATACGTTTTTTATCCAAACCAATCCCGATATGTTATTGCGCACGCACACAAGTTCTGTACAAGTGCGTTATATGGAAAACAATAAACCACCAATTCGTACCATTTCACCGGGGAGAGTGTTTCGGAACGAAGCGATCTCTGCCCGATCACATTGCTTTTTTCATCAAGTGGAGGGATTATATATAGATAAAGACGTGAGTTTTGCCGATTTGAAACAAACGCTTCAATATTATACCACTGAAATGTTTGGGAAATCAAAAATACGTTTGCGTCCTTCATATTTCCCATTTACTGAACCGAGTGCTGAGGTGGACGTGTATTGGGGATTGGAAACCGAAACGGATTATAAAATGACCAAAGGCACGGGTTGGTTGGAGATTATGGGATGTGGTATGGTAGATCCCAACGTTTTGGAAAACTGCGGAATTGATTCTAAAGAATATTCCGGTTTTGCTTTTGGGATGGGCATTGACCGTCAAGCACTTTTGTTACATCAAATTAGTGATATCCGTTTGTTAAGTGAAAATGATGTACGCTTTTTGGAGCAGTTTAAAAGCGCATTATAATTAAATTTATAGACCTTTATTTCTACTATTTATTTTTAAGGCACAATAAGTAATTCTTTTAACTAGTCATTTATTTTAGGTCTAATATTTTTTTATGCTTTCTATGCAGAAACCGAAAAGGTTGACTATCGCAAAAACGAAGTAGAAGCCTTACCTAATGCTGAAATCAACTCTGAAGAATTGCTAAAAAAAGCTATGCCAATTATTTGGATTTGTTGACCGCCAGACAAAGTGCCTTAAATGCTGAACTCAACATAATAAACAGCAAACTGCAATAATTGTTAACTGTGGTTGATTTATATGAAGCCCTTGGTGGTGGGTGGCGGTAGATTGTTTTTTTAATAAAGTGACACCTCTCTATACATTGTATTGCCATTAAGTTTATTCTGCTTCTAGTTTTGAAGTAATTATATCAATAAAGTTAGCATTTTTACCTATTTCGATATAGTTAAAGGTGCGATATGGAGTAGGTACCGCCTCAAAATTGAAAGCCAACATATTGATGTTGATGAGCTTTTCAACATAGCGATTGACAGCCAAATCTAATTCGTTTTTGCAATGGTTTTTCCCGTAATACTCATCGGTTACTACAGGAATAAAATACTTTGTATCTACAATGGCCCACATATATTTTGACGTGAACGCTTCACCAATTCCAATGCTTTTTTTATCAAAAAAGATGTTGAGTTTATCGCCATTAGGTTTTCTATATGCTGCTAAAGGCTCATATACATTTTTCTCTACCCACTCTGCTTGTGGTCCGTGGGAATAACTAATAAATACGTCATATTTTTGTGAGCCTTCGGCGATACCTGTCACTAAAAACTTTAGGGCGAATCGCCAACACAATCCAGCCGAGACCAAAATGGATACAGTGGTTTGCCCAATGGGAATCACAGCTTTAAAAGTTAATATGACTTTGTAATAAATGAATAAAAGAAGAAGAGCTGCTAGAACAGACAGTATGGCAATAATTAAAGGCTTTGTTTGTAATATTTTTACATATTTAAAAATCAATGCAAACACTAGTGCTACAAAAAAGGCAAAGAATAACATTTGACCTATGATAACCGTGGTGTTTTCCAATGGCAACTTCAGTCGGATATTCTCATCCAATAAATCACTGATGGCCCAAGTAACCACATAAGGTCCGGGAACCGAAGATTTACCTAAATCAACGACATCACTTACAGGATCTCCCACTATCATAATCTTTTTATCCATATCGATCGTTTGATCAGATGGACCCATACCTTCATACGCAATAAAACTTTGAATAGACAAAGTGCTGTCTGCCTGAAAAAAATAGCTTCTCAATTGCATTTCACTAATAGAAGCATAAGGGACAATGGAACCTCTACGTTTTTGTTCTAAATACATGGCTTTTGAATCACCTAAGTCATGTACGACTTTGTAGGCTAGTGATTCAATTAAAATAGAATCTCCGAATGTACCTGAATGAAAATAAAAATCATTTTCATAGGAAGCCATATCGCGTTCTGCAAAGAAATTGGTATGATAGCGCCCTGATCCAGAATGTTTTTTATCAGATCCACTAGATAGAATATTATAAGCTTCAGTTAGGTGGGCTTCCTCCAATTTGTCAATATCGACATTATCGATTGCAACACTTTCACTTGAAGCATTGATATTGT
The DNA here is from genome assembly GCA_037969605.1 of Flavobacteriaceae bacterium. GTDB lineage: Bacteria > Bacteroidota > Bacteroidia > Flavobacteriales > Flavobacteriaceae > Geojedonia. Next base: position 17,172 of record JBBKXS010000032.1, on the reverse strand, counting down.
AGGCTGCATAAACAGGACAATTAAGGGCCGTTAAGTTTTCAATCGCAGCCAACAAATTGTCCATTTCTGTATTATCTCTACCAAACCAAATATCCAATACAACACCTTTGGGACCATTATTAATTTTGACTTGCTCGGCTATGGCATACAATAAGTCGATTGTGTTTCGTCTTTTAAGATAGAACGATTCGCATGCACTTTCTCCTAGGGGATTTTGATCTAAATGAACAAAAACTATGTCTTTGTTTACAATGGATACCTCTTCACTAGTTCTATTACTATACCCTACCAAATAATTATCCACCTTTTTCCAGTTCCCTAAATTCAATGCTAGAATAAGGGTTAACAAAAAGGTAATGAGATAAATAGCTAGACGTTTTAAGGTAAGCATCTGAACCTATTGGTTAATTACATGCATTATCCATAGCTTCATAATATTGATCACTTGTTGCGATGTCACCTGTGATCTCATAAGCCCAACCTAACAATCCATAGATTTCGGCTAATTCATCACAAATAGCATCGTATGCTTCATGATCCTCATCTTCAAAATATTCTAATTCCTGGAGATACTGTAAATCTTCAACATTGAAAGCTGCAAGTTCCTGTAACATTTGATAAGCGTTACCGAGCCAAGCGTTTGCATCATTTGTCTTTCCAGAATGTGCCAGTGCTTCAGACAAAGAGATTACTGCTTCAATGGTTGAAAGATCATCAGACCCATAGAATTCCTCAAAAATTAGCTTTGCCTGATAAAAAGGTTCAATGGCGTTATTAGGCTGTTCAAAATCCATATAGAGATCCCCTAAACATAATAAATTATCTGCTCGTTCTTCGGGGTCTTCAATTGAATAGACTTCAGCTCCAATAATGGAAATAGCCTGAGAATAACCGGCATAATCAATTGGACGATTACTAGAGGTATATTGTTGCTCTCCAGCAGATTGGAAATGGGAAACGGCTTGTGTTATGGGTTCACCACGTTTATTTGTTGGGGCTGATTGACCATTTATTCTAACGGGTACATTATCAATAATATTTATGGATCCTTCTTCAGTGGTAATGATAGCTTTCTCGTTGTTGCCTGTAGACATATCCGTAAATGTAAATTCAGTACCCTTTGCCGCCGTGGTGGTCCCTTTTCCGTTATTGACGCGATAGTTATATCCTACAGATTTGTTTACTGAACTTATTACTTGAGCACCTGTTCCCCTAACAGAGTGATTTTCTCCATTGGAAGTAATTTTAACGGTGTATTCCATGGTTTTTCCTTGAGTGGAAGAGCAAACCTGTTTTCCACCAGGGGACTGCAAAATAACAATGGTATTAGGAGGAATAATAAGTCGGGTTCCAGAATTCAAGCGGTCTCCCATATTGATTTGAGGCACGCTACCACCTCCTCCCGGCGGCATTACAGTGGTATTAGCAGTTCGAACGTTTTGTCCATTAAAGCGCAATCCAATCACGGAACTTTGCGCAAATAGCGATATTGTAACAAATAACATAACAAAGACCAACATGCCTGTTTGGAAATGGTCATTATGTTGTCTTATACTATTTTGTTTTTTTGATCTCATAATTGAAGTTTAGATGTCTTTATTTTTTGGTTAACTAAGTAAATGAATTTATTTTAATAAATAAAATACAACAGCAAACTAAGTTCTGCTATTTTTTTGACATTATCAATTGTTTTACTCTCGTAAAGTATCTTCAAACAATTTAAAAATACGGCGGTATTCGTCAGACCAACTTGAGGCTTCCACAAACCCATGGTCTTCCAAAGGAAAAACAGCGAGCTCCCAGTTTTCTTTTTTCAACTCTATTAAGCGTTGGGACAATCTTACAATATCTTGAAAATGGACATTACGATCTATCATCCCATGAAGCATCAATAAGTTGCCTTGTAAACCTTCGGCAAAATAGATGGGCGAGCTTTGTTGATAGGCTTTTGGATCTTCAACAGGGGTGTTTAAAATGTTGGCAGTATAGCCATGGTTGTAATGTGCCCAATCCGTCACCGAACGTAAAGCGGCACCACTTTTAAAGGTTCCTGGAGTTGTAAACATGGCCATTAAAGTCATAAATCCACCATAAGACCCACCATAAATGCCCAATCGATTTTTATCAATGCCTTGTTTTTCTACCAAAAATTTGGCACCATCAATCTGGTCTTCCAAATCCTTGCCACCCATGTGGCGGTAAATATCAGTTCGCCAATTGCGACCATAACCTTCACTTGCTCTATAATCTATAGCCAAAACCGTGTAGCCATTATCAGCAAGAATGTTATGAAACATATACTCACGATAATACGATGGCCACCAATAATGGACATTTTGCGTATAACCAGCCCCATGTACAAAGACGATGGCTGCACCATTCTTTTTGTCCGCTTTGGATTTGTAAAGTGTAGCAGGAACTTCAACACCATCTCTAGCAGTAAAATGTATAATTTCGGAATCCATCCAGTTATAGGAGTTAAAATCATCGGTGGTCGATTTGGTCAACTGAACCATCTCTGCTCTTGCCTTATTGGGCATGACATATAATTCCCAAGGTTTGTTGGTATAGGAATAGCGTATGGCCAATTGTTTTTCGTCTGGAGACATGGTAACCTCATGTCCTCCTTTTTTAGAAGTGACCTGTATCATTTTACCACCATTATCCGGAAGATGGTAAAAGTGCTGTTCATGAGGACTTACCTTATTGCTGGTTATATAAAAAGTTTTTTTATCCTTCGATAAGCTTACACTGAGGATTTCGAAATTACCTTGTGTTAACGCTTTAATTTGGCTCGTATTGACGTTGGTCGTATACAAATGGGAATATCCTGTTTTTTCCGATTTGAACCAAATATTGTCATTGTCAATCCAACCGATATCGGCACTTGAAAACCAACCCACTCCTGGACCACCAATCCAAGCGTCGTCATGTTGTTTATCAAGAAGTTTAAGACTTCCGTCTGAAAGTTCTAAAAGCATGATCCAACGATCTTTATAATCTTCGGAAGTAATATTAAGCACCGCTTTGCCATCTTCAGAAAATACAGGAGAACTGATGGATACTTCTCGAGGCTTGTCATAGGTATCCTTGTAATCTGAAGGATTTTCTGCATATTCTTTTAGGTATTTTGGTTTGTCAAAAATGCCTTTGATCGAGTCGGTTTTGATTTGGTATGTTTTACCAGTTATCAGATTAAATATCCATGACTCTGACGTGTATTGTGGGCTCCCAACTTTACTTCTTGAGTTTAAATCGGTAGTATATCCACTTTGGGTCACAAAATCCGGGACCACGGTATTTTTATCATTTGGTGCAGTATATAAATTATAGACCACATAGTTTAGGTCGGGCGTAATGTTTCCTCCTCTTAATCTTTTGTCGCCAATGTAAACAGGTTCGGGTCGGTCAAATGAGGCTTGTTCTTTTCGATATTTTTCAGCGTCCTCTTCATTTTTTCGTTTATCAAGAATATTGAAATGCTTTAATTGGTCGTCTTCCAACCACTGGTCTTGAGAGCTTAGTTTAGACTCTTTTTTTTCTTTTCCTGTTTTGAAATCGGTGAGTTGCGTTGTAGCACCAGTTTTAATATCCCAGATAAAAAAGTTATTATCTTGTTGATAAACAATCGATTTTTGATTACCTGAGAACTGTGGATTGGATTCTCTGTTTAAGGTGCTTGTAATTCTTTTAGAAGAAAATGTGCTGTTGTCGATCAAAAAAAGATCGCCACCTTTTTCGTAGACTTTCCATCTGTTATCTTTTGAATAGTCACCCGCATTTGGTTTTTGTTTTAATTCTTCAAAAGCAAGCTTATTAATTGCTTTTGATTGTATGTTAACACCATAAGTTGAACGGATGGTATCCTTGTCTGGGTTCCAACTAAAATAAATGTCTTGGCTGTTGTCAGCCCACTCAATATCGGTTGGTAGAAACCCAACAAAATCTTCACCTTTCATAATTTGATCTATAGAAAGTTGGGACTGGTTTTGATGTTGTGCAATACTATTAGTTGAACCAAAAATTAAAAGGAGGAAAGTAAATAGTTTCATATTGAATTTTTAAGGATAATGATAGAGAATTTTTTTTTCAACTAATTTAAAATATTTCAGTTTAAAGTCATAGCAAGATAAATAAAGATATTAATTTTGCGCTTGTACAGATTATTTAAGAATATAATTACTATTCTAATATGACTTATAATAGGTATAATACCATTAAATTGTTGGTTATTAGTTGTGCTTAAATTAAATTTTTTTCAGGAATGGATTTTAATATATAATTAACAATATTTTTTTCAAAACTATGTCATTAAAAATAAGCTCCTATTTTTTAAAATTTTCCTATTTAATCTTTATTTGTATTCAATTAATGGGGTGTGGCAAACCAGTGCCAGATTATGGCATCGCCGTCAAACTCAATCCTTATGGAATTTCACCATTAACAGCGATGCTTGAGATAACTTCAAAAGAACCCTGCACAACAACCATTAAAGTTTTAGGGGAGTCACCAATTGAACAATCTTTTTCTGAGTTTTCCGGTACTTTTGGTGTTCCGGTTGTGGGGTTATATCCCGGAATCGTTAATGATGTTCTTGTAACACTTAAATATAAGGATAATGTAGTAGAGGATACTATTAAGATAACAACCTCTAATATTCCTAATTTATTCCCGAGCATAAAAATTGATAAAATTGATAGAAGTAAAATGGAATCTGGACTTCATGGATGTGACTTGCATTTTGCTAATCATGGTACGTTTAAATCTATACCTATGATTTTTGATGATCAAGGGATTGTAAGATGGTACTTAGATTTAAGCTTTGCAGGGAATATGGTAAGCCAATTTCATAGACTTAAAGATGGCACAATTTTAATGATGGATAGATTTAACATCTATGAATTTGATATGCTGGGTAGAGCATTAAGAAAGACGCAGATCGATCAAAATTACGGAATGCATCACGACGTGGTCGTGTTGCCTAATGGAGATTTATTGATTTGTGTTGGTAAACGAGATGCTTATATTGACATCGATGGAGAAAAGGTACTCTCTGACAGCGACTTTATAATACATTTTGATAGAAAAAAATCCAAGATTGTAAAGGAATGGGATTTGGCCAAACATTTAGATGTAAGACGCAATGACCTAAACTTTTTACGGAAAGGCGATTGGTTACATATGAATGGACTTTCGTTTAATCCACAAGACAGCACGATTATTGTATCCGGTAAAAATCAAGGATTGGTAAAAATATCCTGGAATGACGATCTTAAATGGATTTTGGCACCTAGAAGGAACTGGAAAAAAGCAGGACGGAATAATGACGGAAAAAGTACAATCCCGTTTTTACTAACAGCAAAGGACGTTAACGGAAAAACCTATTCTAATGAAATTCAACAAGGAAATAAAAGCGCTCCTGATTTTGATTTTTCTTGGGGACAACATGCTCCCGAAATATTAGCAAATGGGAATCTTCTGGTTTTTGACAATGGCGCTCGCAGAAATATTAATGGAGAAAATAATTATTCTCGTGCTGTTGAATATCAAATAAATGAGGACCAGAAAACAGTTACTCAAATTTGGCAATATGGGAAAGAAAGAGGTAAAGAGTTTTACTCCTTAATAGTAGGTGATGTAGATTACCTCCCTCAAACCAAAAACATTTTAGTCACTTCTGGATATATAATGCCCGAGACTAATTTATTTTCTGGTAAAATAGTAGAAGTTGATTATCAAACTGGTAAAGAAGTATTTGAAGCTACATTATTTTACAAAACCCTAAACGGGGATAAATCTGGAGCCTGGGGACAATCGGATATATTATATAGGTCTGAACGAATGGAACTAAAATATTAATACAAAATACTTTTCAAAAGTTTTAATTCAATTTCTCTGTCAGTTTTTGAAACACTTTTTTAGGCCCCTTGCCTTCGTAGAGAATCTCATATACCGCATCAATGATCGGGGTTTTGGTTTTCTTATTATTTTTCTCGTTAAGAAAATAGGCGCTTTTAGTAGCATAATAACCTTCGGCAACCATGCTCATTTCCATTTGTGCCGACTTTACAGTGTACCCTTTTCCTATCATATTGCCAAACATTCGGTTTCTTGAAAATACAGAGTAGCCAGTAACCAATAAATCTCCCAGATAGGCCGAGTTATTAATGTTGCGTTTCATTTTATGCCTCTTTTTAATAAAGCGCTTCATTTCCCGTATGGCGTTACTCATTAATACGCTTTGGAAATTATCTCCATAACCCAAACCATGAGCTATCCCCGCAGCAATGGCATAAATATTTTTTAACATGACCGCATATTCAATGCCTATTATATCATCGCTTATTTTGGTTTTAATATACTCACTGGACAAATTTTTTGCTATGTCATTAGCTTTATCTGCATCAGCACACGAAATGGTTAAATAGGATAAACGTTCAAGAGCCACCTCTTCAGCATGGCATGGGCCACCTATAACTGCAATATTTTCAAACGGAACATGATAGACCTCATGAAAATGTTCTCCCAATAATTTACCGGACTCTGGCAAAATGCCCTTGACGGCAGAAACAATGATTTTGTTTGAAATATCGGTCGAAAGTTTTTCAAGTTCGGAATGGATAAAAGCTGAAGGAATTACAAAAATCAAAACATCGGCATAAGCTGCCATCTCATTAATATCGTTGCTTAATTTTAATTGTGGTAAATGAAACTCGACTGAACTTAAATAACTTGGATTGTGTTGTTCTTTTTCAAGATGTTCCTTAATGTAAACACTGCGCATATACCAACCCACTTCGTCCAGATTTTCGCATAGCATTTTTACGATGGCGGTAGCCCAACTTCCGGATCCAAAAACGGCATATTTTTGAGGTTTGCTCATGGTTTGTTTTGAATTGATAAATTCAAAAATACATAAAATCCCACTCTTTTAAGGGAACTATAAAACAAGACTTCAATTTTTTGGCACGTGTTTTGAAAACCTATTAACAGTAACCCTTAAAAATATTGGATTATGAAGACTATAAAATTACTTTCAGGATTTGCTTTAGTAGCAACACTTTTAACCTCATGTTATTCAGAAGTAATCATTGACGACCCAATTGATTATACACCCACAATTTCACTAAATCAGTTATTGAACTCATACGAATTGTGGTATGTTGACATTAACCAGACTGTTGGATATGGTGAAACCCCCTTTTTACAGATTGCATTTACTGTATCTTTTAGAGGAGGAACACTCTATGCAAACAATAACTTGGTGAATTTCGGAAGCCAAGGCAATGGTTTTGGAATTCCGGTTGGAGATTACGATACTTACAATATGGTATTGGATGTTTATCACGATATAGACGGTTATCAATCTTTTGATGTTTATCAAATCAATAACAACACGATTGAATTGTACAATCCATTTAATGATACATCCTATTTTTTAAAAGGTTACCAACGTAGTAGCTTTGATTATGACTTTGTGTTTTATGACAATATCCATTATTTCTTGCAAGAATATAAGGCTTGGAAAAAAACCTATACTAGCGAAATGGGGGCACTAAATGAATTTGACAACGAGAACTATTTACAGTTTTTAGCAGGCGGTAATGATTCAGAATTTAGAAGTTCACAAGATGTTGATGTATATGATGTTAACAATATTTATTGGGATTACACCGGTGTTTATGGTGTTGGAAATATCACAAATAATATGTACCTTAAAACATTAACATTAGATTATGATTATTTCGACAATGAACATTTTGAATTGAGCGTTATTAATGATGCAACGATAGAATTGTATCATCCTTCATCGGGCACAGTTTATGAGTTTGCAGGTAAGGGATATATTCAATTTAAAAGAAGTTCTGGAGAAACTTCAAGCACCTCTAAACCACGTGAAGAGGTTAAGAAACGTAAACAGAAAACTGAAAAGACAGATAATCCAAGAGTTAATAATAGGAGCTAGATTTGGTTGGTTATTTAGCTTCTAAAAGCGCTCAATTACTGTATTGTAGTTGAGCGCTTCTTCATTTAAGGGAGTTCTATTTTTTTAAAGCCTCTCTTAAGGCTTCCAAATCAAAGGGTTTTGCAATGATTTTTTTGTCTTTATCCAATAGGATATAAGATGGTGTCGCATTAATACCATAGGCATTGACGATTGAATTGTTCCACTTTTCCAATCCTAACACATGAATAAAGTTTGGGTAATTTTTAATTTTTTTTTGCCAATTTATAGCATCGTCTTCTATACCAATGGCGATGACTTTTGTGTTTTCAGGGATAATGGTATTTACTTCTGGCAATTCCTCTAAACAATGGTCACAGGTGCTGCTCCAAAAAATAATAAGATAGTGGTCTACTCCATTTAAGTCAAAAAGGGAAGTTGATTTACCAGTTTCAAGATTTGGAATCTCAAAATTTTGTGCCTGATTTCCGATGGAATTATTTTTATAAGTTGTGAGAATTTCAGCTAATTGTGAATAACCAATTTCTTTTGCCAAATTAAGCAAATAGGTATCTATAACATAATTGGCCATGGTTTCACTATTGGAATTGGCAAATCGTTGCCAGATCATTTGCAATAAGGAGGTTTTAACGGTAGCATTTGCTTTGACCATAAGATTTACCAAATGGTCAACGTCTTGTTTGTAGCTTTCATTGGTAGAGTGCGCAGACATACCAAACATATAAGCCAAAACGCGATCTGTTAAAAAATCGGAACTCTGCAATAATGGATTTTCAAATTCTACCTGTTGTAAAAAGGTTCGTTTTAAATTTTTGGAATAGGTCGGAATGTCCTCAAATGCAGTTGGAATATAGGGTCTGTTTGCTTTAATAAATGTTGAAGACAAAGTGCCTTTTGAGGCATTTTCATAAGCCTCTTGTGTTTCCTTAAGGGTTTTAAAAATATCTTTAAAAGCATTTTTATCGGTGCTCTCTTTGGTATAAAAATTACTGATGGCCTTGTTTACCAATTCCATGCTTTTGGTATAGGAAGACCATAATTTGTTTTCGTTGGATTCCGTGAATTCCAATCCTTTATCCAAATCGAAGATCAAGGTAATGTCTTCTTTCCCATTATAGATGAAATCGAAATTATTATCTTCAGGAGGAATGGCATAAACAATTTTATAAATACCTGGAGTTGCAGTTGAATCCAAGGCATTTGAAAAACTTCCATCAGCTTCTACTTTACTTCTGTTAATATAGTTCGTTCCTGTTGGAGTGGCATGATATAAAAAAGCATAAGTAAATTCTTTAGCTGGAGAAAACACCCCAGATACCTTATGTTGAGCGATGAGAAAAACAGGTAAAAAAGCAATGGTGTAAAGTAATTTTTTCATAAGTTGAGTTTTATTTTTGCAACAAGAATTAGTCCAATAAAGGATGTAAAACTGTTAACGCCTGTTTTACGGATTTAATATGGTCAAAAGTAAGTAATAATCGCAATCCGTTTCGGGTTTGTTTTTCTTTCATTTTACAAAGTGTTGGGTGGGTTTGGACAAATTGCAGAACTTTGGTAAATCCTTTGCTTTGATAAAAAGCACTTTGTTGATCGTTTATAAAATAACCTATGAGCTTTCCATGTTTCATCACCACTTTTTCAAATCCTGCTTTAGTTGCAATCCATTTAATGCGTACACTGTTCAATAGATCTACAACTTGAATCGGGATTTCGCCAAATCGGTCGACAATTTTGGATTCAAATTTTTGAAGCTCTTCTTCAGATTTAATAGCATTAAGTTCAGTATAAAGGTTTAACCTTTCCGATATATTGTTGACATAATCATCCGGAATCAATAATTCAAAATCACTATCAATAGTAATGTCCTTTACATAATCTTTGTCTTTTCCATCATTTTGATATAACTCCTTAAACTCATTTTCCTTGAGCTCCTCAATGGCTTCGTTCAGTATTTTTTGATAAGTATCAAAACCAATATCGTTGATAAATCCACTTTGTTCACCTCCTAATAAATCACCTGCACCTCTGATTTCCAAATCCTTCATGGCAATATTAAAACCACTACCTAGATCGGTAAACTGCTCTAGTGCTGTAATCCGTTTTCGCGCATCGTTGGTCATTGCTGAATATTCTGGTGTTATAAAATAGCAGAACGCTTTTTTATTACTTCTCCCAACACGACCACGCATTTGGTGCAAATCGCTCAATCCAAAATTATTGGCATTGTTGATAAAAATGGTATTAGCGTTAGGAACATCCAAGCCACTTTCAACAATCGTAGTACTTACCAAAACATCAAATTCGCCATTCATAAAGGCCAACATCAAGTGTTCCAGTTTTTTGCCATCAAGTTGACCATGACCAACTCCAATTTTTGCATCTGGCACTAAACGTTGGATCATTCCCGCAACCTCCTTAATGTTTTCTATTCGATTATGAATAAAGAAGATTTGCCCTCCACGTTGAATTTCATAAGTAACGGCATCTCTTATCGTTGCTTCGCTGAATCGGATTACATGACTTTCAATGGGATAACGATTTGGAGGAGGTGTGGTGATGACCGATAAATCCCGTGCAGCCATCAAACTAAACTGAAGTGTTCTTGGTATAGGTGTAGCCGTAAGGGTCAAGACATCAACATGCTCTTTTAAGGTTTTTAATTTATCTTTAACAGCAACACCAAATTTTTGTTCCTCATCAACGATCAGTAACCCCAAATCCTTAAATGTTACCGTCTTGTTAACCAATTGATGTGTGCCGATAATAATATCCACTTTACCCGTTTCTAAACCTTCTAAAGTCAATCGCCTTTCCTTGGAGGTTCTAAATCTGTTTAAGTAATCAACCGTTACAGGGAAATCTTTTAAGCGTTCAGTGAATGTTCTATAATGTTGGTATGCCAAAATGGTTGTAGGCACTAAAATAGCAACTTGTTTCCCGTTATCTACTGCTTTGAAAGCAGCGCGTATGGCAACTTCTGTTTTGCCAAAACCCACATCGCCACATACCAATCTGTCCATTGGTCGTTCACTTTCCATATCCATTTTTATATCTGCTGTAGCTGTACTTTGGTCTGGTGTGTCTTCATAAATAAAAGAAGCCTCCAATTCGAGCTGCATATAACTATCAGGACGATATTGATGTCCTTTTTCCAACTTACGTTTAGCATAAACCTGTATGAGGTTAAAAGCAATTTCCTTAACTCTAGATTTGGTTTTTTGTTTGAGATTTTTCCATGCGGCACTACCAAGCTTGTAGATTTTTGGCGGCTTTCCATCTTTTCCGTTAAACTTGGTGATTTTATGTAGTGAATGAATGCTTAAATAAAGGATGTCACGATCGCCGTAAATCAATTTTATGGCTTCTTGTTTTTTACCTTCAACATCAATTTTTTGAAGACCACCAAATTTTCCAATTCCGTGATCGATATGCGTAACATAATCGCCAATTTCCAAATTAGTAAGCTCTTTTAATGTAATGGACTGTTTTTTTGCATAGCCATTTTTAAGATGGAATTTGTGATAGCGTTCAAAAATTTGATGATCTGTGTAGCAAACTATTTTATTGTCGTGGTCAATAAAACCTTGGTATAGAGGCAGGACCACGGTTTTATAATGGACATCCTGTTCAACATCCTCAAAAATATCATGAAAGCGCTTGGCTTGTTGCTCACTTACACAGGCGATATAATTAAGATACCCTTTATTATGATTAGTGTTTAAATCTTCAATCAACAAATTAAATTGTTTATTAAATGAAGGTTGGGGTGACATATTAAAATCAAGGGTTTCTTTGGAGAATAAAGCGGAACTTCCAAATTCAATCAATGTGAAATCCAACAGTTGTCGCTTTAACACTTCAGAATTACAGAACAATTCTTCCGGAGATGCATGTTTTAGTTCAGAAGATAAGACGCTAAAAGCATCAATAGCTTTTGAAAAAAAATCATCAATCCTTGAAAATAGAAGATCAGAATTCTTTGTAAAAACAATGGTTTTTGAAGCGATATACTCTAAAAAACTTTGCCTTTTTTCCTCTAAAAACTTATTGGCAACATTAGGGATAATGTCTATTTTTTTAAGCTTTGAAATAGACAATTGAGTCTCTACATCAAAGGTCCTGATACTGTCTATATCATCGCCAAAAAACTCGATTCTATAGGGCTCATCATTTGAAAACGAAAACACATCCACAATACCACCCCGCACGGAAAACTCTCCAGGTTCCGAAACAAAATCGACACGTTTAAATTGGTATTCAAACAATACCTCATTTACAAAATCAAGCGACAAATGATCCCCAACTGAAATTTTTAAGGTGTTTTTATCCAGTTCTTTTCTGGTTACTACTTTTTCAAAAAGTGCATCTGGATAGGTGACAATAACTGCAGGTTTTTTACGAGAATTGATCCGATTTAAAACTTCGGCGCGCAACAAAACATTAGCATTGTCGGTTTCCTCAATCTGGTAAGGTCTTCTATAACTTCCCGGATAAAACAAAACGTCTTTTTCATTAAGCAGTAGCTCTAGATCGTTGAGATAAAAAGCAGCCTCTTCCTTATCATTAAAGATGAGCAAAAAAGGGCTGTCTGCGTTCATAAAAGTTTCGGCTAAAACAAAGGATAACGATGAACCTATGAGCCCTTTTAAATGTAATTTAGTTTTGGGTTTGGCAATAGTATTTTGCAGATTTTGCGTTTGCAAAACCTGTGCATAAGTTTGCGTGAGAAGCAATTTACTCAAGTCAAGGTATTTTGTGCAAATATAAAATTTTGTAAAGGAGTTTATTGATAAAACTATTATTAAAATTATATTTGTAGGATATATTAAACAAACATTATATGTCGATTTTAGAATTATTTGATAGTGGATTTAAAAAACGCAATGAAGATCATTTTGCCGCTATTGTAAGAGTAGCCATGGATGATGGTATTATATCAAAAGAAGAAAAGGAATTTATAGATAGATTGGCTAGAAATTTAGAAATTAGCCCAGCAGAATATAAACAGATTTTAAAAGATTATAAGTCCCACCCCATCAATCCACCGACAGCCTATGACAGACGATTGGAACGACTTTATGATTTGTCAAGAATGGTTTATGTGGACCATATAAAAGGGGAACATGAAGAGCTTATTTTAAGGAAAATTTGTATCGGATTAGGGTTTTCTCATGAGAATGTAAAGTACATTGTTGATAAGGCTCTAACTTTAGTAGGAAATGGTGTGGACATCGAAACCTTTATGGAAGAGATTAAAAACATGAACAAGTAAAAGAATGCATTTTTTTAAACGGAACTTGTTTCTGTTTAATTAATACAAAAGGGGAAAGATTCTGAAATGCCTGCCTGTCGGCAGACAGGAATTTAGAATGACAAAACAACCTAATTTAGGTTGTTTTTTTATGCAATAGATTTACGCATGAAATCTTCAGCTTTTTCAACCATGTTTTTGCTACCACAGAAGAATGGAACGCGTTGGTGTAATTCTGTAGGTTCAATATCCATGATTCTTGTAAACCCATCACTAGCTTTACCTTTGGCTTGTTCTGCGATAAAGGCCATGGGATTGCATTCGTAAAGCAAGCGCAGTTTACCAGCTTCATTTTGAGAACTTTTAGGGTAAATATAAATACCTCCTTTTATCATGTTTCTGTGAAAATCTGAAACCAAGGAGCCAATGTATCTACTTGTATAGGGCCTGTCATCTTCTTCCATTTGGCAATACTTTATGTAATTTTTCACACCTTGAGCGAAGTGAATATAATTACCCTCATTGACTGAGTAAATTTTTCCATCTTTTGGAAATTCCATATTGGGATGTGACAAATAAAAGGTGCCAATTGCTGGATTTAAGGTAAAACCATTAACGCCAGCTCCTGTGGTATAAACGATCATGGTTGAAGTCCCGTAAATAACATATCCAGCTGCAACTTGTTGGTTCCCTTTTTGGAGAAAATCCTTTAAAGTAACTGGTGTGCCCACCGGTGTGATGCGTCTATATATTGAAAAGATGGTTCCAACAGATACATTCACATCTATATTTGTTGAACCGTCCAAAGGGTCGATCAATACCACGTATTTATTTTGATGATTTTCGTCCTGGCTGTTAACAGATATAAAATCGTCTTCTTCTTCGCTAGCAATGCCACAAACTATATTTCTGTTAATAAGCGTCTGTATAAATTTTTGGTTAGCATAAACATCCAATTTTTGTTGATTCTCGCCTTGTATATTGACATCGCCAGCAGCTCCAAGTATATCCACCAAGCCCGCTTTATTAACCTCATAATTGACCACTTTAGCAGCTAACCTAATGGAATTTATTAAACTGGAAAGTTCACCAGAACTATATTTAAAAGAGGATTGGTTCTCAATAATAAATTCACCTAAAGTTTGATTGGTATGAGACATGTGGTTTTGGAGTTTGTTTGTGCAAATATCTTACTTTTTTAAGGAACTACAACGTTTTCGTAAAATATTGATTCACATAAATCATCAAGTTTAAGTTATATTTGAACCATATTTTCAGAACATGGAATTTACGATAAGAAAGGCTAAAAAAGAAGATATGAATCAGGTACTCAATTTGATCAAAGTATTAGCAGATTTTGAGAAAGAACCTGATGCTGTAGAAATCTCTGAGGGCTATTTAAAAGATATGGGTTTTGGAGACCATCCCTCATTTCAATGTTTTGTGGCCGAAATTAGTGATAGAATAGAAGGGATTGCTTTGGTCTATAAACGCTTTTCTACTTGGAAGGGTGTAGTTTTACATTTGGAAGATTTAATTGTAAATCAGGACATGAGAGGGCAAGGTTTGGGTGTAGCACTTTTAGACGAAGTGATTAAATATGGAAATGAATTAGGGGTTAAACGTATTAGCTGGGAAGTATTGGATTGGAACACTCCGGCAATAAGGTTTTACGAAAAAAAAGGAGCCAATGTGATGCGTGACTGGAATGTTGTACAGTTGGATGAACAAGGAATTAAAAACTATTTATCAAAATTATAAAATGCGAGTATTCAAATTTGGAGGCGCGTCTGTAAAAGATGCCAACGGAGTTAAAAATATGGCTTTGGTATTAGAAAAAGTGGGTTTTGAAAACACTTTGATCGTCGTTTCAGCGATGGGAAAAACCACAAATGCCATGGAGACTGTCATCCATAATTATTTTCATAAAAAAGCAGAGTTGCAGAGCTCAATTCAGGACGTTAAAAAGTTTCACAATGCCATTTTATTGGATCTATTTGAAAATGAACAGCATTTAGTTTTTAAAAGAGTATCGGGATTGTTTGATGAATTAGCAGGGTTTTATAATAGAAACAAATCACCAGATTACAATTTTGTCTATGATCAAACCATTGGCTATGGTGAATTAGTTTCAACAGTAATTATTAGTGAATACCTAAACCAAATTGGGTTAAAAAACAATTGGATTGATGTTAGAGAATTTATAAAAACAGATAATTATTACAGAAGAGCAAATATCAATTGGGAAGAAACCCAAACCCAAATCAATTCAAAGTTTGACAAAAAAAGCTTGAATGTAACACAGGGGTTTTTAGGGAGTGACGCCAATAATTTTACAACCACTTTGGGAAGAGAAGGTAGTGATTATACGGCAGCAATTTTTGCCTATTGTCTAAACGCCGAAAGCGTAACCATTTGGAAGGATGTACCCGGGATTTTAAATGCCGACCCACGTTATTTTGAAAATGCACAATTGCTGAACAAGATTTCATATCGTGAGGCTATTGAATTGGCTTTTTATGGGGCTTCAGTAATCCATCCTAAAACATTGCAACCCTTGCAAGGTAAGGAGATTCCTTTGTTTGTGAAATCCTTTTTGAAACCCGAGAACCCAGGCACCATGGTTGGTAAGGGCATAGGTTTAGAACCAGATGTGCCTTGTTTTATTGTGAAGAAAGATCAGGTATTGATTTCGTTGTCTTCATTGGATTTTTCCTATATCGTAGAAGAAAATATCAGTGAGATTTTTAACCTTTTGCATCTATATAAAATGAAGGTAGATGTGATTCAAAATTCGGCCATAAGTTTTTCAGTATGTGTGGATAATATCTACAATAATTTGGAAAAATTGATTCAACATTTAAAGGCGAAATTCAAAGTGGATTGTGAAGAACATGTTTCCCTCTACACCATAAGGCATTATAATGATAAAGCCATCAAGCAATTAGAGGTCGATAAAACCGTTCTCTTAAAACAATTAACGCAGGGGACAGTACAAATAGTAACTAAATAAACAATTTAGTACATTTACACTCATGACCAAACAACAAGACGGAGGATTAGTAACGGCTAAAGAAGTTGCTAAAGCCATACAATTGGATAAGTATGGGTTTATAGGCACTTTTGTAGGTTGGTTGTTGATGAAAGTTCTTAAAATATCTACCTTAAACAAAATCTACAAACGCAACAAGCATCTTGAGGAGCTGGAGTTTCTAAATGGTATATTAGATGATTTTCAAATTAAATTTGAAATTCCAGTCGAAGACTTAAAGCGCCTACCGAAAGATGGCGCTTATATTACGGTCTCCAATCATCCGTTGGGAGGCATTGATGGAATTTTACTTTTAAAGTTGATGCTGGAACAGCGAAAGGACTTTAAAATTATTGGCAATTTTTTACTGCATCGTATTGAGCCATTACAGCCATTTATCATGCCCGTAAACCCTTTTGATGACCGAAAGGATGTTAAATCCAGTGTGACTGGATTTAAAAATTCAATACTGCATTTAAGGGAAGGGCATCCCTTAGGAATTTTCCCTGCAGGTGAAGTGTCAACTTATAAAGATGGCAAGCTGGTCATCGACAAACCATGGGAAGAAGCTGCCATGAAACTGATACAGAAAGCAGAAGTGCCTGTGGTCCCTATCTATTTTCATGCTAAAAACAGTAAGTTGTTTTATAAGTTATCTAAAATCAGCGACACCTTTAGAACCGCGAAGTTACCTTCTGAATTGTTGACCCAAAAGCACAGAACGATAAAGGTTAGGATTGGAAGGCCTATTACTGTTATTGACCAAAAAGAGCATACTACTTTAGAAGAATATTCAGAATTCATTAGAAAAAAGACCTATATGCTTTCCAATTCATTCGATGGAAAAGGAAACCTATTGGATAATATTCAGTCTACCTTAAAAGTTCCGAAGCCACCCAAACGTATTGTAACCCCAGTAAGTTC
>JBBKXS010000031.1:0-3899 GCA_037969605.1 Flavobacteriaceae bacterium | reverse complement strand
CCACGGCATTGGTCATAGCCAATAGCACCTTTCAGGCGGTATCTACAATTGGTTATCCCGAATCCCGAATTATTTTAAGCCAATGAACCACCTATTTAGCAACCTCGCCTAAAAGTAATGCGGCCTACCAAGCTATAGAAAAAGCTCTGCAGGTGGTGAACAAGACTGGAGACTTATCCGTGCCGCTTTCTATCAGAAATGCGCCAACAAAATTGATGAAGGAACTGGGATATGGTGATAATTACCAATACGCCCATAATTACGAAAATAATTTTGTCGCCCACGAATTTTTACCTGATGAAATCAAAAACACCAAACTTTACGATCCAGGAAATAATGCACGCGAGCAAGCTCAACGTGAATTTTTAAAACAACGCTGGAAAGATAAATACGGCTATTAAAATTTAATGTTTAGGGCTTCTATTGAAACTTTGGTGCCATCGTTTTTTGAAAGAAACCACGATCCCTCTTCCTTATAGACAATCGCATCCTGACCTTTAACAATAAAGATATTGGATTTAGCAGTTTCCATTAAGATCATCACAACTTTTGGAGTAGTATCCACGACTTGAAACCCATTTTCTATGGGTTGGGCGTACAACAAATTAGAAGCCTCTTTGACTTCAATCTTCGCTTCTTTAGCTTCTTTTTTAATTTCCTTTAGTTCAGCTTTGGTTTCTTTTAGCTCAGCTTTGGTCTCTTTTACAGCAGGAATAGAAGCTTCAACCTTTTTAGGTTCCATTTTTTTCTCCTCCTTTAATGACTTCAATTCCTCCTGTAGCCGTTCAATCTCTTTCTCCTGTTCTTTGGTGTTTTCAGTGACGACAGGTTTTAATGGTGTTGAAGTTATTTTATTACTTGGCTCATATTTGTAATTGACATTTTGAAAAGTATCAAAGGCATCCCTTAAAGCCAAATTATAGGCTTTGTCAAATTGCTTTTCGTTGGTAGCGCCAACTCTGGAAGACATTATGAGGTTACCATTACAATCCAAAAGATCAATTCTTAATTTGGTTCTTAAAAATCCTTTTTCCTTTTCTACATTGACAAACATAGCCAAGCACCTAT
The DNA here is from genome assembly GCA_037969605.1 of Flavobacteriaceae bacterium. Taxonomy (GTDB): domain Bacteria; phylum Bacteroidota; class Bacteroidia; order Flavobacteriales; family Flavobacteriaceae; genus Geojedonia. The sequence continues at coordinate 2,831 of JBBKXS010000031.1, read as the reverse complement.
TGCCTTTTAAGTCATCAGGGAATTCCTCATTCTGAAAAAAAGCAGTAAAGCCATATTTATTAAATAAAAACTTAGTTAGTGAATTAAGATCATATCGATCCTGACCTTCAATAAAATTATATGATAAAGGCACGACGACATATTTATAATTATTGATATCGTTTTGAGCAAAGGCCTTAAATTGAAGACCTATGATCAATAAAAAAATAAGACTTAGTTTTTTCATTGGTATGTGTGTTTTTAATCAGGATATAAATATACATTAAGGAATTTAAAGGTACATTCTTATCTCCAATAAATCCTTTACTTGTTTTATTTTGAAATCAATAGTTTCGTTGTTATAATTAAAAAAAATGGCATCAAAACCAGCATGTAATGCTCCCAAAATATCGGCTTCGTAACTATCCCCAATCATAATACTTTCGTATGCTTTGGCATTGGCAACCTCCAAAGCATGATTGAATATTAAAGGATTTGGTTTTTTAACTCCAGCCATTTCAGAATTGGTTATGGTCTTAAAATAATGCGTAATGTTGGACGATGTCATTTTTCTTAATTGAACCTCTTCAAAACCATTGGTAATAATATGTAATTGGTATTTCGGCTGCAAATAATTAAGCAAATCTATGGCCCCTTCGAAGAGATGATTGAACGTTGCTAAATTCTCAATATAATCTATAGATAGTTGATGTATCAAGCCATCTTCAACATCATGATGTAATGCATCAAATGCATCTTTTAGCCGTCCATAGCGCAAACTTGCTTTGTCAATCAGTTCGTTTCTGTAAAGTTTCCAATACTTTAAATTTATGGGTTCATATACCTTTAAGAAATTTCCTGTTTCTACTTCAACCTGATGTAAATCGAATATTTTCTGAAACGTAAGTGCTGAGTTTTTATCAAAATCCCAAAGGGTATGATCCAGATCAAAAAAAACATGTTTTATATTATCAATCTTCATTCGGCGATTCCAATATTAATGTAAATAAATCCCTAAATCCTTTCCAGCGTTCTTCATCGCCAAAGGTATAATTATGAAAAACAGGAGTGAATGTACCATTGACTAGTTGAACTTGATGGATTAGGCGCTGTAATTCCTCTTTTTTATCCAAAAAGGACTGTTTTTTTAATAGGGCAAAATCGATGCAATGAAACGAATGGATGAGTAAAGGTGTTTGCACTTCGTAATCTAAATCATAAAATAAAAAAGGGGTACATATTCCTGCCCTAAACCCAATATGATTGAGATAGCCCATGGTATAATCTTCTTTGATTTCCAACTCTATCAAATTTCTATAAGATTCTGGAAGATTGATTTTTGAAAACGAATTTCTGGAAGCCTCTAATTCATAATTGACAATAGATTCCATTATTTTCTTTTCTTTTTTAAGAATTTCAAAATCATGTAAAGCAAAAAAAGACGCTTTAAGGCCCACTTTGCAATAATCGGCAACCGATTTTATAAGCGATACAAATTTCTTTTTATTGACATTGATATTTTTGTCATAAGTGGAATAGTCGCCAATTAAAAAAAAGACAATAAACTTATATTGGGATTTCTTTTGTCTATTAATAATCCACTTAAAAGTATCGTAAGGATCCCGTTTAAAACCCACCAATACCAAATAGCGATTATAAAACCGTTTCAGTTTCAACTTGATCAAATCATTAAGGGTTCCACCAATGGTTCGCAAAAGTCCTTTTTGTTTAAAATAATATGCCATTGGCACATCAATAATGGGTTGAACGGTATAGGTTTTAATAGGAAATTCAAAACCCGTAAACTGTAACTGTAATACAGCTTTAAATTTATAAGCCCAAATATTAACCACTGGTTGATTTAAAAACCCACTTTTAAAGGCCAAACTTTCAGTGGCAGTAAAACGCCCATATTCATCTTTTACATGTGGCAAATATTCTTCATAACGGCTCAATAAATAAAAGGAAGCTGCAAAAATATCGTAAGGCAAACTGCTTTTTTCGTTTGTTGGAAAAAAACACTTGGTCTGTTCCCAATCCTGTACGTTAATCTCAACATCGCTTAATCCTTGCTCAAATAAAAGCTCATGGGATCTCACAAATATTTCATTGCCCAAGGGTTGTCTGGCATACGACATTTTTAGACTATCATGGGCTATAAACTCCTCAACCGTTAAGGTAAAATCGACAGGTATACCAAGGATTCTGGTACAAATTTGTTTAAAAATGTATCTTAAACGCGGGGTTATTTTATGGGTATATACTAAAAGCATGAACTAGGGTTAAGTTTCAATTTACAAAATCCAAACCCCAAAGTATAAGATCGTTTTAGTATGGCCATTTAGTGCTTTTGTATTGGTTTTTAAATTAGATTTTCATCGGCAAAGCTAAAGTATTCCTTTTCAGTAACAATTAAATGATCAAGCACTTTTATATCCAAACTTTGTGCAGCCATTTTTAATTTTTGGGTAAGCTGTTTATCGGCTTCACTGGGTTTAAGTGTACCAGAGGGATGATTATGTGCCAAAATCAAGCCAGTGGCACCAACTTCCAAAGCATTCTTTAATACCAAGCGCACATCTACCAATGTTCCAGTAATGCCCCCTTTGCTTAACAATTGTTTCTGTATGACTTTATTGGAATTGTTCACATAAATAATCCAGAATTCCTCATGTGGCAATTCACAAATTATGGGTTGCATGATTTCAAAAACCGAAATGCTAGACGAAATTATCTTTTTTTCAAGAGCATCCTCCCCTCTTCTTCTTCTTCCCAATTCCATAGCGGCTGCTATGGAAATAGCTTTTGCTTCGCCTATACCCTTAAACTCCATTAGCTGTTTGATAGAACGT
>JBBKXS010000030.1:0-4678 GCA_037969605.1 Flavobacteriaceae bacterium | reverse complement strand
TTTTGTTTACAACTGCCAATAATTTAATGTTAAATGAGGTGGCGCACCAAAAAGTAGTTTTAAGACATAGGCAAACCAAACCTAAAATGTATACTAACGAGAATCCTGAATTTTTAATGCAGGAAACAGAGTATATGGACAAACTTCAAAAAGCACTTGCTAATTTAACGGAGGCACAACGTGTGGCGTTTATGATGAATCGTGTAGAAGGTAAACGTTTTAAAGAAATAGCCGAAATATTAGAGATTTCGACCAAAGCAGTCGAGAAACGTATATATGGAGCTTTAGATAAACTTAGGAAAGATATTAAGGAGTTGTAGATGTTAAAAACTAACAAATTTTGGAATTTGGAAGTTTTAAATTGATTTTTTTTAGAGATAAGGGTAGGAAAAAATAATGTTGAACTGTTATATAGTTGAATAAGCAAATGATGAATAGAGAAGTTTTAATATCGAAATGGCTGAATAACGATCTTAATGATCTAGAATTCGAGGCGTTTAAAAACCTTGAAGACTATGATGATTTAGTAAAGTTAAATGATAATTTACAAGCTTTTAAAGCTGAAGATTATAATACGTCTATAGAATTAAAAGAAATATTAACTTCGATTAAAGCCCCTACAGTAATCGAAACTAATAAGCAAGCTTTGCAATGGTTTAAACCATTTATGCGAATAGCTGCAGTTCTTGCTATTTGTTTTAGCCTATACTATTACACTACAACTTTAGATACTACAATTAGTACCGAAATTGCTCAAAAGACAACTATTGTATTACCAGATGCTTCAAATGTTTCCCTCAATGCAAAGTCGTTTTTAATATTCAATAAAAAAGATTGGAAAAAACAACGTGATGTAGAACTTCAAGGTGAAGCCTTTTTTAAAGTTGCCAAGGGTTCATCATTCAATGTTTTAACAACATCAGGAACCGTTACGGTTTATGGTACTCAATTTAATGTGAAACAACGAGATAATTATTTTGAGGTTATTTGCTACGAAGGGTTAGTTGGCGTTAATTATCAATCCCAAGAAACCAAATTAAAACCTGGAGACAGTTTTTTAATTATAGATGGGAAAATAATTGCTAAAGAAAAAGAAAACAATTTAACTCCTTCGTGGTTAAATAACGAAAGCACCTTTAAGAGTATGCCTTTCAAGACTGTTATTGCTGAATTTGAAAGACAATATGGGGTATCATTTACTCTTGAGGGAATTGATTCTAATCAACTATTCACCGGTAGTTTTGCTCATGATAATTTAGAAGTTGCCATTAAAGCTATTGCATTACCTTTACACGTAACATATAGCAAAGTTGGCAAGACTATAATTTTAAAACGTGAGTAGAAAAGGAACACTTTCTATTTATTTAATCTTGTTTTTTTTGAATACTTCGACCGTATTGGCCCAAGCTATTCAAAAAGAAAAGCAACCCCTTGGTACTGTTTTAAAAATTCTAGAGTCACGATATGACATTAGCTTTTCTTATGCAGATGACACGATAAAAGAGAAAAACGTTTTCCTTCCAAATGAAGACTTAACACTTAGTGAAGCATTAGAGTTTTTAAAACTTGAAACCGTTTTAAGTTTTGAAATACTTGACAATCGGTTCGTGGCGATAAAACAAGCTAAGGTGGATAATGCGATACACAATACCCAACGCTTAGAAGAAATCGTTGTTACCAATTATCTAACAACTGGTATTACAAAACTAAACGATGGATCGCTTAACATAAAACCTGAAACTTTTGGTATTCTACCCGGACTTATAGAACCAGATATTTTACAAACTATACAAGCACTTCCTGGCGTTTTAAGTATAGACGAAACTGTTTCAAATATAAATGTAAGAGGAGGTACACACGACCAGAACCTATTGTTATGGGATGGTATTAAAATGTATCAATCTGGGCATTTTTTCGGGTTAATTTCTGCATTCAACCCATATATTACTAAACATGTAAACGTATCCAAAAATGGTACACGAGCAAAATATGGTGATGGTATTTCAAGTATCATAGATATGCAACTTTCCAATACAATTGATAATCATTTTAAGGCTGGTGGTGGTTTTAATTTGATAAATGCCGATGTATTTGCCAAAATTCCACTAACTAAAAATACTGAATTGCAACTATCAACGCGCCGCTCAGTCACCGATTTGATTACTACACCTACCTATGATCAATATTTTAAACGGGTGTTTCAAGATTCTGACCTGACCAATAATCAGGGAAACAACCAGAGTTCCATTTCTAAAAATGAGCGCTTTTATTTTTATGATATGACCTCAAAACTATTATACGATATCTCTAAAAAGGATAAACTACGATTGAATTTTTTAAATATTTATAACAATTTAAATTACGAGGAACAATCTAGAATCAATGATGTCGACGAAGTATTAAATAGCCAATTGACACAGCGGAATCTCGCTGCCGGTATTTCATATACAAGAGATTGGACCTCAAAATTTTTTACTACTGCCCAGGTTTATTTGTCCGCCTACGGTCTGGATGCCACAAACTTTGATATTACCAATAACCAACGTCTGATTCAAGAAAATAAAGTGTATGATAGCGCCATAAAATTGGATGCCGATTATACTGTAAACACTAATTTTAAGCTCACAGGTGGTTATCAGTTTTTTGAAACAGGAATCAGTAATTTTGAAGATGTCAACAATCCTGAATTTAGAAGTTATATCAAGGAAGTGATACGAAGCAACTCTATTTATTTGGAGGGCCAATTTTTATCGGATAATGCCAATATTAATATAAGATTTGGTACGCGTTTGAATTATTTTAAGAAGTTTGATACATTCTTGTTCGAGCCAAGATTAAGTATTAATCAACGTTTTCTTAACCATTTTAGGTTTGAAGTATTGGGGGAATTTAAAAGCCAAACCACCTCGCAGATTATAGATTTGCAAAATGATTTTCTCGGGGTTGAAAATCGGCGTTGGGTTTTGTCCAATAATAAATCAGCCACTATTAACACTTCCAATGATAATACAATCCCTATTATTATTCCTATTATTAAGAGTAAGCAAGTTTCTGCTGGAATTCATTATAACAAAAATAAATTATTGATAAGTGTTGAAGCATTTATTAAACATGTTGAAGGAATCACAACCCGAAGTCAGGGCTTCCAAAATCAATATCAGTTCGTTAATGCCATAGGCGATTATCATGTAAAAGGCGTTGATTTTTTAATCAACAAACAATTTGATGCTTTTAGTACCTGGTTGAGCTATTCGTATGCCAAAAACAATTATACTTTTAAGAACTTAAATAATGGAAAAGATTTCCCTAACAATTTGGACATTCGTCATGCTGTTACATTCGCCGGAACTTATACGGTCAACAACTTTAAATTAGCACTAGGCGTTAATTGGCACTCTGGCAAACCCACCACTTTTCCATCTGAAAATCAGGACATCTCTAATGACCGTATTGAATATACTTCCCCAAATAGTGAACGTTTAAAGGATTATGTTCGAACAGATTTTTCCACTACCTATACATTTGAGTTGAGTTCCAAAGCAACCGCAATAGTTGGGGCCTCCATTTGGAATCTTCTTAATCAAAATAATATTATCGATACTTATTATACTCAGGATGATGAGAATAACATCAATACCGTGGAAAATATGTCGCTAGGAATCACACCTAATGTGAGTTTAAGGGTGCATTTTTAATCTAAAATCCTTATATTTATTGAGTTCAATTATAATATTAACCAATCACTATATATTATGGATACTTCCATCACCACTAACAACCCAATTAAACGCTTAACCTTATTACTAATTTTTTTAATGATATCGTTTGTTTTTCAATCTTGTAAATCGGACAAAAAAGAAACGAAGACTGATGGAGTTGAAATGGAAAAAGAAAATGTCATTGATGTCCTTACCGAGAACATGGATTTCCAAATGCCAGATACCATTCCTTCTGGTTGGGTCACATTCCGATACAAAAACGCTTCTCCACAGACCCATTTTATGTTGATAGACGATTATCCCGATGGGAAAACCTTGGATACCATTATGGCCGTGGTTGTGCCCCCATTTGATGAAGGCATGAAGCAGATTAACCAAGGAAAGCCCGAGGAAGGTTTTGCAGCTTTTGGTAAACTTCCCAAATGGTTTGGTGAAGTTAAATTTATAGGAGGCACTGGATTGATTTCACCCAATCACGTGGCCAAAACCACAATGAAACTCAATCCTGGTTTTTACATTGTAGAGTGCTATGTAAAAATGAGCAATGGTGTGTTCCATACGTCTATGGGGATGGCCAAAGAACTCATTGTATCTGATCAGGATTCGGGAAATCCCGAGCCCAAAGCCGATATAGCAGTTGATATCTCAAGTACTGAAGGGATTGTATTTAACGATTCCATCAGCAAAGGCATACGGACGTTTTCTGTACATTATAAGGATCAAATTGTACACGAACACTTTTTGGGCCATGATGTGAATCTTGCAAAAATAAATGAGGGTACCAATTTGGAAGAATTAGCCAGTTGGATGGATTGGTCCAACCCAAAAGGTCTTATTGAGCCAGCACCCGTAGGTGTCACCTTTTTAGGGGGTATGAACAATATGTTGGCTGGCGATACCGGATATTTTACTGCAAATTTAGACCCAGGACGTTATGTGTTGATCGCCGAAGTTCCAAA
>JBBKXS010000029.1:0-10187 GCA_037969605.1 Flavobacteriaceae bacterium | reverse complement strand
TTTAAATGGCTCAGTTCTGTTTCGGGTTCAACCTCATAAGCTTCTTTTTCGTATTCAAAAATTCTGGCAGGTAAAGATCCCCTTAACACAATGGAATTTTCTTTAACATCAAGCCAACTCCCTTCCCTTAATCCTATAACAGGGTGGGTATTGAATTTATGAAATTCTTTTATTCGGGTAGCCCTGGTTTCTCCCATATGATTACTTTTTGGATCTGGATCCATGTAATGCGGATTGATATTAAAGGGTACAAAACCAAAGGTTTTAAAACTTGGTGGATACGCAATGGGCATATCGTTGGAGGTTCCTATGGTAAGCCCGCAAATATTGCTGCCAGCACTTGTGCCCAAATAAGGTGTACCACTTTGGACGGCTTCTTTAATCACTTCTACAAGATTATTTTTATATAACTGATGGACCAAAACAAAAGTATTTCCACCACCAACAAAAATCCCTTTGGCAGTTTTAATGGCGTCTATGGGGTCATTAAACTCATGTATACCTTTTACAGTTTTGCTAATATTTGAAAAGCCTTTGGCTGCAACGGCTGTATATTCCTCATGGCTAATTCCTCCAGGTCTAGCATATGGAATGAAAAGAACGTCATTAGTATCTTTAAAAAGTGTTTTTAAATCGGCATGAAGGTATTCTAAATAGCCACTACCATGAACCGTAGATGTACTCGCAATGATCATGTGTTTCATCTCAAATAATTTATTGTAAATTTAGGTAAATGCATCATTTAACAAAAGTTTAAAAAAGTTTTGCACTTAATTTATGAAAGAAGTGTTTTTCTTTAAGGCTCATTCCAAATTTTATATGGAGAAAATATTACTATTTCTATGCTTATTCTTCAATATACTTTTTTTAAACGCTCAAGACATTGACATCAAAGGTAAAGTAGTTGCAAATGAAGATGTAGAGGGCATTCATATTATCAACAAAACGGGAAACAAATTCACGATTACAGATCGTAATGGGGCGTTTACCATTCTTGCAAAAAGCCAGGATACCATTCTGATTTCTGGAATTAAATACAAGCACCAAGAAGTGATTGTAGATGAGCTAATCCTACAGGCCAAACAAATGATAGTATATCTTGAAGAGAATATTTATCAACTGGATGAAGTTTTGGTAGGGAAGTTTTTGACTGGCGATTTGCGTTCAGATATTTTAAATACCAAGATTAAAGATGACATAAATTTTTACGATTTAGGCATTCCTGGTTTTACCGGAAAACCCTTGACACAAAATGAAAGACGTTTGTTTGAAGCCGATGCTGGAAAATTCGTTTACTTTTATGGGATTGGTTTTGCCATCAATGTCCATAAAATATTGAATCGAATTAGTGGTAGGACTAAAGAGATGAAACATTGGGTTCGTTTGGAAGCTCAAGATGTTTGTATGAACCGAGCAAAATCTGATTTTTCCGAAAGCATTTTTGGAAATTTGGAAATTAAAGAACATTTAAAAACAGATTTTTTTTACTATGCTTCAGAAGATGCGAAATTTATGGAACTGTGCCAACAGGAAAACCAGATGGCCATGTTTGAATTTTTGGTTGAAAAGCTTATTAATTATCAAGACAACCTTGATGAAAGCAAAGATTAACCGGCCAAAATATTTAAAGCCTAATCCCAAGATGTAATCCCACAACTTGTTATATTTGTACTGTGATACAAGAAGCGACATTTTTATTTATAGGCACTACCGAGATCATGTTTATACTATTTATAGTAGTGATGGTTTTTGGTGCCGATAAGATTCCTGATATCGCCCGTGGTTTGGGCAAGGGGATGCGCATGCTTAAGGATGCCACCAACGACATCAAAACCGAAATCACAAAAACAGTTGAGAAACAGGGTATTGATTCAGATGTTACCAAAAACATCTCTAATGAAATCAAAAAAGTAAAAGAAGACCTTGAAGATTTTACGGGATCTGTAAAGCGTAAGCTTTAAACCTATTATCTCTTCCTAGATATGGTTAGACCATCACGAATCGGCAAAATTATGGTTTCAACTCTGCTGTCTTCTTTTAAAAGGATGTTGTATTTAATTAAAGCTTTGGTGTCAACATCATCCTGTGCCAAAGGTTCAATGACTTTTCCGCTCCATAATACATTGTCGGACAGAATAACGCCACCAACACTAAGTTTGTCAATAATCAAATAAAAATAGTTGTTGTAATTTTCTTTATCGGCATCTATAAATACCAAATCAAAGGTCATAGCCAGTTTTGGGATTATTTCCAAAGCATTCCCTAAATGTTGATGGATTTGATTGCCATACCTGGATTTTTCAAAATACTTCCGTTGAAAATCGAACAGTTCTTCATTGCTATCAATAGTATGGAGTTCGCCATCATGTTGTATACCTTCAGCCAAACAAATAGCCGAGTATCCAGTATACGTACCAATTTCCAGAATATATTTGGGTTTTACCAATTTGGAAATCATGCTCAACACTCGTCCTTGGTAATGCCCACTCAACATTCGAGGTTGCAATATTTTTTGATGGGTTTCCCTAGAGAGCTGTTTTAATAATTCTGGTTCATCTTCAGAATGTGCAATTACATATTGATCTATAGCTTCAGGTAAAAAATGCATCAAGATAAAATTCTATTTATTAATTTTTCTTTAGCAGTCTTATTATCACCACAAAGCCACTGTATCACATTATCCTCCCAAATGGCATCTCGCTCTCCTTCAGTAATGATTTGACGCTCCATGGCTAAATCCAGAATTTTGCCTGGATACGATGATTGCTTAGCGCTTTCCATTTCACCAAGTGGATAGGGATCATCCAATCCCATAATCACCTGTTTATAGGTTTGATTTTTAATGAGCAATTGTAAGGAACCTGTATCATGGACAAGCGTATCAAAGAAAATATTTTTGTGTCCTACGGCTTTTCTCGGGTGGCTTTTCCCTTCAAATAAATCGGGTCTGCCATCAAATCCCTGAATACGTCTACCTAGATTTATTTGTGCCAATTGCCCACCGTGTGCAAAACAGGTACGCATATTAGGGTATTTATCCTGATAGCCATTTAAGGTCAAAAAATGATAGGCATCTGCACATTGTGCCAACATCCAAATGAGATGAAAACGCCAAGAGATGTTTTCCAATTTGATGAACTTTTCACCATCGTATGGATGAATTTCAACGGCAAGATTGTATTTACTGGCCAATTCAAAAAGAGGTTCGTTCTCTTCATCAAAAATGCAGCGCCAAGTTCCAATGGTGTCCATGTAATGAGTGGGTAAACACAATAATTGTAACCCTAATACCTCAACACAACGTTCAATTTCCCAACATGCCCCACGCACAAAACCGGGGTGAACCACAAAACCACAGGTAAATTTACTGGGATGGTTGTGCTGTATTTTCGCATTAAAATCATTTTGAAAACGTAGTGCCTGTTTCATTTCCTCCACCCGAAGACCATTTCCGTAGAGCTGTGACAGATTTAAAACAACGGCGTGGTCAATTTTAAAACGTTCCATCCATTCCAGTTTCTCGTTTAAGAAAAAACTCGAATCGGTTACGGGTCGGCTCCAATCTTTTTGAAGCATGAACTTACGGTCCTTATCCACCCAAAAAATGCCTTTATCCTTCATGAATTGAGGAATTTCCTCAGGATAGGGAAGCAAATGGGAATGGCCGTTAATACGAAGTTTTCGATTCATATATAATTAATCATCTATCTGAACCTTTTTGGGAGGTTGCATGACGGCGCCACAATTTGGGCAGGAACGCTTGTTCTCGTCATTATAATAATGATCGAAAATAACAGGCATATCGGTTTCAATATTTTTAACTGAAAAATCCTCTTCATATAATTTTGTAGTACAGTTTTCACAAAACCAAAGCAACGCATCCTTCATTCCTTCTGGACGTTTATATTCAATGACCAAGCCAATGGTATTGGCACCACGTTGTGGGGAATGGGGCACTTTTGGAGGCAATAAATATATATCACCTTCCTTAATATGAACATCTTTGGGAACACCTTTATCGATAATTTTCAAAACGATATCACCTTCAATTTGATAGAAAAATTCTGGCGTTTCGTTATAATGATAATCTTTTCTACTGTTCGGGCCACCAACGACCATGACGATAAAGTCACCATCTTTCCAAACACATTTGTTTCCAACAGGAGGTTTTAAAAGATGTCTATTTTCATTAATCCAAGCTTTAAAATTTAAGGGCGAAACGAGATTACTCATAATTCTATTTTTTAAATAAGATATATGTTATAAAGTTACAAAGATTTTGTTCGCCCACCATCAACGGGGAGATTAATTCCGTTAATATAACTGGCAGCTTCACTTGCCAAAAACACAATGGCATTCGCTGTTTCTTCAGGTTTTGCAAAACGTTTTGCAGGAGCATAGTTCTTCATAATTTCAGCCATTTCGTCAAAACTGGTGGCTTCTTTTTGGGCTTTGACCTTGATGATTTCATTCAATCGTTCCGTTTCTGTAAATCCGGGAAGTACATTGTTTACCGTAATGCCAAAAGCACCAACTTCAATAGATAGGGTCTTGCTCCAATTGCCTACAGCACTCCTTATGGTATTGCTTACGCCCAATCCGGGAATGGGTTCTTTTACCGACGTTGAAATCACGTTTATGATTCTGCCATAGCCTTCTTTCATCATAAAAGGAACCACAGCTTGAGCCAGTACATGATTACATTTTAAATGCTGCGTAAAGGTGTTTTCGAACTGCTCCAGAGTGGCTGTTAAAATATCCCCACTTCTTGGGCCTCCTGTATTGTTCAACAGAATATGAAATCCGTGATGTGTTGAGATAAAACCAGAAATCTTCTCTTTTAACTCTAGCGGATTGGAAAAATCAGCCACAATATAATGGTGGTTTCCTTTAGAAGACAGTTCGGAAAGGACTTCTTTTAGTTTGTTTTCGTTTCGTGCCACCAAGGTGACATTAACCCCTTCTTGAGAGAGTGCAATTGCTGTAGCCTTTCCTATTCCTGCGGTGCTTCCACAGACCAGTGCGTTTTTGTTTTTTAAATTTAAGTTCATTTTTTTGAGATAAAAGAAAAAAGAATAAAGAGAATAGACAATTTAAAAGCGTCTATGTTCTTTGGTCTAATTTCTATGTTCTTTTTTAATATTTTATACACACATTCTTCGCTTCAGTAAAGAAACGCAAGGCTTCAAAACCACCTTCGCGACCAACTCCAGAAGCTTTTACACCACCAAAAGGTGTGCGTAAATCGCGCATCATCCAGGTGTTTACCCAAACGATTCCTGTTTGCAATTGATTGCTCATTCGCATAGTTCGTTTTAAATCGTTGGTCCAAAGTGTGGCCGATAGACCATATTTGACCTTGTTTGCCATTTGAAGGACTTCATCTTCAGTATCAAAAGGCATAATGGTTACCACTGGTCCAAAAATTTCTTCTTGATTCACACGGCATTCATTCGTTGGAACTTCGATAATTGTGGGTTCTAGATAATACCCATTTTCATATCCTTTTACAATGACTTTATTTCCTCCACATAAAACTTTACCATTTTCATTTTTGGCAATTTCAATATAACTCAGCACTTTTTCAAGATGAGGTTTGGAGACTAAAGCACCAATTTTAGTATCAGTTTCAGAAGGATGTCCGACTTTAAGTTGCTTTACTTTTTCAACGAAATCTACTTTAAATTTCTCGTAAATCGATGCTTCTACAAAAATCCTGCTGCCACATAAACAAATTTGCCCTTGATTGGCGAACGAAGAATGAACTGTTGTTTTTAGCATATCGTCATAATCGCAATCGGCAAAAATGATATTAGGGTTTTTTCCGCCGAGTTCTAATGAGAGTTTTTTGAACATCGGCGCAGCAACTTTGGCTATATGAGCTCCTGTTGCTGTGCCACCAGTAAATGAAATAGCTTTAATATCTGGATGCTCAATAATCGCTTGACCAGCGGTGGTTCCTAATCCATGGACAATATTCAATACTCCTTTTGGTAAACCAGCTTTTGTGCAAATGTCTCCTAACAAATAAACGGTCATTGGTGTGATTTCACTAGGCTTGGCAACAACACAATTTCCGGCTGCAATAGCTGGAGCAATTTTCCAAGTAAAAAGATAGAGTGGGAGGTTCCAGGGCGAAATACAGCCAACAACTCCAATGGGTTGTCGTAATGTATAATTGATGGCATTTTGACCAACACTTTCATGGCTTTCACTGGCAAACTGTGTAATAGCATTTCCGAAAAAGCGGAAATTACTTGCTGCCCTTGGAATATCGACTTCCTTGGCCAATGCAACGGGTTTGCCATTATCCTTACTTTCGGCTTCTGCAAAACGTTGTAAGTTGGCTTCAAGTAATTCAGAAATTTTAATAAGGATTCTGCTGCGTTCTTCAAGTGTGGTTTGAGACCACGAAGGAAATGCCAATTTTGTAGCGATGTATGCGTTTTCTACATCTTCTTTAGATGAGTTGGGGATTTGCCCATAAACTTCACCATTGGCTGGATTGTAGTTGTCTATCCAATGGTCTTCAATTGGATTTTCGTATTGACCGTTTATGTAGTTTTGGATTTTCATTTTGTAAATTTAAAGTATTAACCTGTTTTTCCTGTTTCCATAAGGTTGTAGCGTATTTTTCGAAAGAATTTAATCATGCTATTTCACTTTTAGCTCTTCATCGATTAATTTAAGGATTGAAATATTTTGTCTTTTAACGAGATTTAAATCCTTCGATGCATCGGTCATAGACAATTGGCGTTCTGCTAAATAATCTTCAAATAATGGGTCCCTAAACAAAGCAGGGTAATCCGAAGGAAATCTACTATTTCCAAGTTCAGGAATCCATATATTTCTATAATCCAAACTTCTAATATGCTTTTCAAAAATAGCTCTAGCTCCTACTACTGCCGCAACAGCCCTCACTTCACCTTCTTTCGCATCTGAAACAAAGTCTTCCCAGCTAAAAAGTAGATTAACTAAAGAATCGCTTTTTATTAAATGAATTTCTCCAGATGAAATCCCAGATCGTAATGCGCCATTAACAGGATCGAATGTCCATCGATACGAGGAATTTTGTATCCAACGTGGCATAGAATCGCTGGCCATTTCAACTAAATTTTCAGAATCAAGTTGCTTTAACCTTTTAGTATTTTTAAGAACTAAATTATCATAATAGAGTACTGTATCTAATTGCGATAAGTTTGAAGTAAATTCTATTTTTAATGTGTTAAGTAGTTTTTCTTTTTTTTGATAATTCTTCCTGCCTTCATTCCAATTATTGATGCTAAGCGCAATTAAAATACCAATAACCACAAGTACAATTTCGCCAATGGCGTATTTAAGGTATTTACCTGTTTTTCCAGTTTCCATGAGTTTGTAGCGTATATGTCTAAAAAATTTAATCACACCTTTCTATTTCTTTTAAAATAATTTCTTGTAATTCTTCAATCTTTATTATGGCGTTTTCTAACAAACTTGTGTAAAAAACATTATAATCCTGCTCAAAAGCTATAATGTTTCTGAGTTGATTATTTTTAATAATGTCCCAATTAGTAAATTCTTTTGTTGAGTAATCAAAATATGGAATTAATTTAGCGGAGGTCATTTCAATCCTTTGGTCATATAGCTGTCCATTATAATCTATTCTATAATATACTTTTTCATACAAGTTACTAAGCTTTAATTGAAGTTCTTTATTTTTAATAAGACCTAAACTTCCACTTGACTTTATAGAATAAAAAGCGGCAGGGTTGGCAAAAAAGGTCAAATTGAATTCAGCTATTTTTGAATATGCACTACTCACTATTTGTTCATCAAAGTCATTATTTAGCAATTGAAAAAAGGAGTTTCTAGCAGAAACACGATCATCTTGCTGATCAAGAATAAACAAAATTTCCGTTTTGTCTTCGTTGAGGTTATCCAATAGATTTGTTAGATAAAAACATTCACTTTTATGATTTTCGGACCGTTCCCTTAAGTTGTTAAGCCATAAAGCTATAAGAATACCAATAACTACAAGCACAATTTCGCCAATGGCGTATTTAAAGTATTTTCCTGTTTTATTTTGTTCCATAAGGTCAAATCGTATTATTCTGAAGAATTTCAACATAACTAAAGTATATTTAATTCACTTTTAATCACACTAATTAAATGAGCATTCTGTTTTATTAGAACTTTTAAAATATTTATATTGTTATCAATTTTTAAAGAGGCTTCAAACAGTAACTGCTGGAATTCTGGTTCTTTTGAGAGTGAAATCAAATCTTCTTTATCGATAAAGTCAAAAGTCAAAGTATCAATGGAAAAATTATTGGACTTGTTTTCGAACCAATTAGTAAGCTTATACATTTTCTTTGTTCCTAAATAAACTCTCATTTTATTTTTAATAATATCTTCTAATTCTGCGTAAACTTCATCCATATTTTTCATATTGATAAAATAGGTCAATATTTCTTTTCTTACTTTATTGTTTGAAATTTTGTTTGCAATAAAAGGATCATTTTCTTTGGCTATTGGGTTATAGTAAAGTAAAAGTCTTATGTTATTAGGGTTTTTTAGTACAACAGTAGCGTCGTTTTTTAAACCAATTTTGTATAATTGCACATGTAAAGAATCTATGCTCTCAAGACTTTTTAAATTGTCATTATAGGATATTGAATCCGCTTCGATGTCTCGTAAAAAATTAGAATAAATATCACGAAGTTTAAGATTTTCTTTTCTGCCTTCATTCCAATTATTGATACTTAAAGCAATCAAAATATGTCTCGTCCTGAAATATGGCTACAGGTTAAAGGTTAAAATTAAGCTGCATTTTGATGCACATAATTAGGTGTTTTAAAATTTAAAGATAAATGTAATCTTATTTCGTTGTATAATTTAATTGCATTTTTTGCAGCTCTCTTTGCGTGTGCTACACTATCAAAGGTTTGGTCGAGATAAAACTCATCTTTCAAGATACCATTTACACGTTCAGCCATAGCGTTTTCGTAACAATGATTTTCTTCTGTCATACTAATATCTATTTTTTTTCTTTTGAGTATTTGTGTGTATTGATTGCTACAATATTGTATTCCTCTGTCTGAATGATGAATAAGATGTTTAATGTTTTTAGCTTGATAAATGGCTTTGTTTAGGGCTCTCACACATCCTTTAAGTTCTAAGCTATCACTAATATCATAACCCACTATTTTTCTTGAATGCATATCTGTTATTAAAGCCAGGTAACAAAAACCTTTTACTGTTCTAATGTATGTGATATCAGATACCCAAACTTGGTTAGCTCTAGTAACTTCTAAGTCTTTTATGATGTTATTATATTTATAAAAGCGATGATAAGAGTTGGTAGTTCTAGCACTTGTTTTCTTTCTAAGTGTAAGCATATTATATTTTCTAAGTACTTTAAATAGTGTATCTCTACCTACTTTAATGTTAGCTTTAACAAACTCTTTATCTAAAGATTTGGTAAGTTTACGAACACCTTCTCTAGGAAGGGATTTGCGTCTTTTTCTAACAATATCTATAATCTGTTGTTCTAGGTTTAAACGCTTATCAGCTCTGTTTTTATGCTTGTAATAAGCATTGCGTTTAAGTCCAAAACAATGAGTTATAGTTGTCAAAGAAGCAAATCCCTTAGATCTCTTTTTAGCTTTAATTAAGGCTTTATACTTAGCTTTTTTTTTAGTTCATTAACTGATTTATAGCCAAGATCTTCAGCTGCTACTTCAAGATAACAATCCTGTACCATAGCATCGAGATCCTTTTTAAGTAGTAGCTTTTTAAGCTGTTCAACCTCTTTTTGAAGTGCTTTAATTCTAGATATTTCGTCTTTTGTTTCCACTTTCACTCTGGTGTTCATTAAGTCTTTACGATTATACTTTTTAATCCACACATTTACTGTTGTAGGTGCAATAGCGTAGAGTTTACAAAGTTCGCTCTTTGTATATTTTCCGATTGTGAGTTCGGCTAATATTTTTAATTTAAAAGGTTCACTGTAACGTCTAATTACTTTGTCATTTCTGTACATAATGTTTAAAATTATGTAGCCTTATTTCAGGACGGGTCATAATTACTTACAACGTGTTCGTGTATGGTTGGTTGCGTTGGCTAGAACTAAGTTAGCAAAAGAAAACGAACCTGAGGGAAATCCGTAGGATTTTCCGAGTAAGCTATAATCAAGCAATTGATTATAC
>JBBKXS010000028.1:0-7567 GCA_037969605.1 Flavobacteriaceae bacterium | reverse complement strand
TTTTCTATTGGAAGCTTTTGGTTCCAACAACAAAATAACATCTCAATTTATTGCAGAACTTGCATATAAAGCCGAAGTATTGGAGCATCAAGCACCAGGTGGAAGAATGGATCATTACGCTATAGCAATAGGTAATATCATTTATATTGACACTTCAAAAGATTCAGATTTTAAAACTATTGGAACCTCGTTGGATGGATTGATTCTGGCGGAATCTGGAGTGCCCAAAGAAACCATAGGGCTCCTTTCTCATGTAAAGTCCAACGCAATCAAATCAATAGAATTTGTAACCAAAATGCATCCTCATTTTAATTTTAAGACGGCCACTTTGGAAGATTATGAAAAGTTTTCAAAAAGCCTTTCAATAGAATTAAACCCTTATTTTTATGCAGCTATTAAAAATCATTTGATTACCCAAAGGGCATTGGCAGCATTGGAAGAAACAACTGTAAATCCAAAATTAATTGGTGAACTAATGAATGAGCACCACAAGGTCTTAAAAACGTCTTTAAAAATAACGGTTCCTAAAATTGATGTGATGATTGAGGCTGCCATAAATTCTGGAGCTTATGGCGCTAAAATTGTTGGTTCTGGTGGTGGCGGAAGCATTGTGGTGTTATCTCCTCCTGACAAAAAAGATATGATTATTAAAACCTTACTTGCAAGTGGTGCAATGACAGCTTATGAAGTTTCGGTAGCGGAAGGATCTAAACATATTTAAGATGCACACAAACTTGATCATATTGGCCGGTGGTGCTTCATCAAGAATGAATACTTCTTTAAAACATGGTCATTCTTCAAATATTCCGAAAGTAAGCAAAGCCTTAATTGGAATGGATAAAGATGGACGTCCCATTTTGGATTATCTGCTTTTTAATGCTGAAAAAGCAGGTTATACAAATGTGTATTTGGTTGTTGGTGAACAAAATGAAGCATTTAAAAAATGCTTTGGGAACAAATCCAAAAACAATAGGTTTAAAGGATTGAACATATCATACGCCATTCAGTATATCCCTGAACACCGAACCAAACCATTTGGAACAGCAGATGCCCTTTTTCAAGCTTTGGAACAGTACCCTAACTTACAAAATGAAACTTTCACTGTTTGCAATTGTGATAATTTATATTCTGTAGAAGTATTTTCAGAACTCAAAAACTCCTCAGAAACCAATGCTTTTATTGCCTATGATAGAGATGGTTTAAAGTTTACAATGGACCGTATTTCCAGATTTGCTTTGGTGCAACTGGATTCTGAAAACTATTTATCAAATATCATCGAAAAACCAACTGCAGATAAAATCAATTCTTATAAAGACAGTTTTGGGAAATTCAGGGTCAGTATGAATATTTTTAAACTATCCGGCAAGGAGATTTATCCATTCCTTAGGGATTGCCCGATCCATCTTAAAAGAGATGAAAAAGAACTTCCAACGGCAGTTTTAAATATGCTCAGTACTATTCCTAAAGTGATGAAAGGTTTCTTGTTCAGTGAACATGTTCCTGACTTAACTTCAAAAGAGGATATTTTGGTTTTAAAAAAGTATATACGAGAACATTATAAAACATAAAAAACTCCCTTTAAAGGGAGTTTTTTTAATCTTGCATTTCTACTAATTTAAGAAGCGTTCTCCTTCTTAATCAAATTTAAGGCAGATCCTTCATTATACCAATCAATTTGAGATTGGTTATAAGTATGGTTTGCCTTGATAGTATTTTTACTTCCATCGTCATGAACAAATTCAAGGGTTAATGGTTTATTGGGTGCAAACTCATTTAGATCTAGAAAATTTATTGTATCATCTTCCTGAATTAAATCATAATCACTTTCGTTGGCAAAGGTCAAGCCCAGCATCCCTTGTTTTTTAAGGTTGGTTTCATGAATACGTGCAAACGATTTTACCAAAACAGCAATAACTCCCAAAAACCTTGGCTCCATTGCAGCATGCTCACGTGATGAGCCTTCACCATAATTATGATCTCCTACAACAATAGTTTTAATGCCTTTTGCTTTATAGTTTCGTTGTACATCTGGAACACCACCATATTCACCCGTCAATTGATTTTTTCAAAAGTTGGTTTTCTTGTTATAAGCATTAACCGCACCTATGAGACAATTGTTGGAAATATTGTCCAAATGTCCTCTAAAACGCAACCAAGGTCCTGCCATGGAAATATGATCTGTTGTACACTTACCAAAAGCTTTAATTAAAAGCTTTGCTCCTTTAATTGAGTTTCCTATCGGCTCAAACGGAACCAACAATTGTAGTCTTTCTGATGTTGGACTTACTGAAATATTAACACGACGACCATCAACAACAGGCTCAACATAACCATCATCTTCAACAGCAAATCCCAATGGAGGCAATTCTATTCCTCTTGGTTCGTCTAATTTTACGGACTCACCATCTTCATTTATTAAGGTATCATTCATAGGATCAAAATCCAAACGACCAGAGATTGCAATAGCAGCTACCATTTCTGGTGATCCTACAAAGGCGTGAGTGTTAGGGTTTCCATCTGCTCGTTTAGAGAAGTTTCTATTGAATGAATGTACAATGGTATTTTTTTCATCCCCCTTTACGTCACTTCTATCCCATTGCCCAATACAAGGCCCACAAGCATTTGTAAAAATAGTGGCATTCAAATCTTCAAAGATTTTAAGTATCCCATCACGTTCTGCTGTATAACGAATTTGCTCTGAACCTGGGTTGATTCCAAAATCTGATCTTGGTTTTATGTGTTTATCAACAGCCTGTTTAGCAATAGATGCCGCTCGAGTTAAATCCTCATAAGACGAGTTGGTACAAGATCCAATAAGGCCCCAATCCACTTTAATTGGCCAACCATTGGCTTTGGCTTTTTCACCAAGTTCTCCAACTGGAGTAGCTAAATCTGGCGTAAACGGACCATTTAAATGTGGTCTTAGTGTATTTAAATCGATTTCAATTAGTTGATCAAAATACTGTTCTGGATTTGCATATACCTCAGGATCTGCAGTTAAATATGGTCTTATTTTATTCGCTTCATCAGCGATATCAGCTCTATCTGTCGCTCTTAAATAACGCTCCATTGAATCGTCATAACCAAAGGTTGAAGTGGTTGCTCCAATTTCAGCTCCCATATTACAAATGGTTCCTTTACCTGTACATGATAAATTTTTGGCTCCTTCACCAAAATATTCAACAATAGCTCCGGTTCCGCCTTTAACGGTTAAAATCCCCGCAACTTTAAGTATCACATCTTTAGAAGAAGTCCAGCCATTAATATTTCCCGTTAATTTTACACCAATAAGCTTCGGAAATTTAAGTTCCCAAGCCATACCAGCCATCACGTCCACCGCATCGGCACCACCTACTCCAATGGCTACCATTCCTAATCCACCTGCGTTTACAGTGTGTGAATCTGTCCCAATCATCATTCCACCTGGAAATGCATAATTCTCCAATACTACTTGATGAATGATTCCAGCTCCAGGTTTCCAGAAACCAATACCGTATTTATTGGATACTGATGCCAAAAAATCAAATACTTCATTACTCGTTTCGTTGGCACGTTTAAGATCGGCAACAGCCCCTTGTTTTGCTTGAATTAAATGGTCGCAATGCACCGTTGTAGGCACTGCTACTTTGGGTTTCCCAGCTTGCATAAACTGTAACAACGCCATTTGCGCCGTAGCGTCCTGACAAGCAATTCGGTCTGGAGCAAAATCGACGTAATCTTTTCCCCGTACAAATGCTTTTGTAGGAGTTCCATCCCAAAGGTGAGCGTATAAAATCTTTTCAGACAATGTCAATGGTTTTCCAACTACTTTACGAGCTTTATCAACACGTTCAGACATAGATGCATAAACCTTTTTTATCATATCAATATCAAATGCCATATCTTTTAATTAAAGGGTGCGTATTTATTATTTAACCGAAGCCTCGGTACTGCAAAATTACAAATTTTAATACTCATTTAAAAATATGTAACGAAGTCTTGATATCACTGAATATTAATCAATAAATATCATGATTAACTATATTAAATTGAATAATCTAAAAAAATAAATAAGTAAAAATCATAATATAGCAATTAGTCTTTACTATAACGATCTCTTATCCAGGGTAAATCACGTAAATCAGTTAGTGGTTTTTCATAAAACCTATAAACCATAAATGATATAACACATGTTAAAACTAAATATACTAACACATAAATTGACAGCCCTAATGGCGATACATTGTCAGAAGAAAAGAAATATTTCATCAACTTCAGAACAACCGAATAATGCAATAAGTAAATGGAATACGAAATTAAACTTATAAATGTGACAGAACGAACAACCATTTTTGGACCGGACTTAATACTTGCCAAAAGTGGCAAGCAGAAGGCAATTGCAATTGAGTTTAATGGTAAATACAATACATTCCAGAAAAACGGATAGGATTCAATAAAAATTTGTTTTGTTGGAATAAGTACATTAATTCCTATGAAAATAACGCTGCCAATGATACAACTTATCAAACGTGATTTTTTCCAACCAATAGGCCTGATAATGGAAATATAAGCGGCAAAAACCCCATAGTAAATCGCATCAATCCTATAAATAGTTATGGCCTTTAAGTTCACATTCCAAAATACCATTCCGCCTTCCTGATTACTATAATAATAAAATATTTTAGTCAATAAAAACACAGCAACTATTAGGAGTGTTATAATTGCAAATAGGTTAGACCTATCAATTTTTAGGTTTAAGAACAAGACAACATACAACAAGAAAGGGCCAATTATATAAGCAAATTCCTCAATAGACAAGCTCCAAGATTCTCCAAAAAAAGTAGGCATTTCCCAAGCAAAACTCTGCAAGAATAAAAAATAATGCCATAGGTTCTCGGGTAAATTGGTGCCCATTAACAGTGCCAGAATAACATTAAAGCACAATATCAAATAATAATTAGGAAGCGTTCTAAACCATCTTCTAATCCAAAAGTAACCGACTTTTTTAAAGCTAAAGTCATCACGGACATATATGTTGTATATAATTCTACCAATTAAAAACCCACTAAGGACAAAAAATATTTCAACGCCCAAAACACCCGCCAAACTCAATCCATCAGTAATCACGTTTTTGGTCCTTGGCAGAATCCAAAGCGAATGCGATAACACAACTAAAGTGATAGCAATTGCCCTCATTATATCCAACCCAAAAATTCTCTTATCGTAATTTATTTTCATTAAATTTGATCAAACTTGCTTTATGAAATCAAAAATTAAATTTATACTAATTTTTCTGTTTGTAGTGCTGGCAGCAGGATTTATTTATTTTAAATCCCTTAAAGTAAGACATCAAGAATTAATTAAATCAAAAATTTACTACACACTAAATTTAGTAGACTCTGAATGGAAAAAGAAGGTTTCAGATCATAATGTGGTTTTTACTTCGCCTACCTTTGTAATCAGTAATCTTTATAAATCGATGGAAGGACCAAAATCTGATCAATTTGTAGTTATTGATGATTCAAAAGAAGAACTTTTATGGTTAACATCTTTTAAGACAAGTGCCATTTCGACTGATGAAAAACGTAATCTGTCCAATGATTTTGTATGCCATACCAATTTTGAATATAGAGATGCAGAGCATTATAACCGATGGGGCTTTACTGACAGGATTGATAAAACTTACCCTAGGATTACTTCCATAAGTAATGGCGTAGAAAGTTTAGTGCTCCCGGAAGGCTTTGGTTTTCCTGTTTTTACAAACGAGCGTTTATTTTTAAATGCCCAGGCCTTAAATCATAATATTACAGATTCAACTTTTAATATTAAGCACAAAATTGAAATAGGTTTTGTAAATCATAAACAACAGCAACTCATCCCGTTACAGCCCCGTACAATTTTTATGATGTTCCCGTACGACATCAATGATCCATTTAAAGGTCCAACCGAGCAATTACCAAATGCCTGTATTCCTGTTGAAACCAAAAACCATACGTATATAAATTCTGATGGACATGCACTTTCAGGGCACTGGATCATATCTCCTGGAAAACATAGCTATACTTATGACACTTCGGCCCAATTACAGATAAAAGACAGTATTCGCCTACATCAAATCACTTCGCACTTACACCCATTTGCTGAAATGTTTGTATTAAACGATAAAACAACCAACACCATAATTTACAACTGTAAAAGCGAAAATTTTGATACTAAAATCGGACTGAAAAACACACCATCCTTCACCAGTAAGGTAGGTGTTTGGCTTTACGAAGACCATATATATGAATTGCTCTTGAAGGTCAATAATACAACCGATAAAGACCAGGAGATGATGGCAAGTATGGCTATTTTTTATTATGATAATGAGATGGAGGACAAAATAAATAGCTTGAACCTTCAATGAGATGAAATACGCCCTGTTATTTATGTTTTCGTTGATGTTTTCCTGTGAAAATAGTGAACCAACACTTCCTATATTAAGCTATAGTTACGTTGATGGAGAAAAAGTACTCTATAAAGTTAATGACTTTAGCTTTGTAAATCAAAACAATCAAAGCGTTACTGATAAAGATACATTTGGTAAGGTCCACACGATGAATTTCTTTTTTACATCATGCCCATCTATATGTCCACCTATGAGAATTAAGCAGTTGGAGTTAGCCGAGTATTTTAAAAATGAAAACAATTTTAAGCAGTATTCTATTTCGATAGATATGCAAACCGACAGTATCCAACAGCTTAAAAACTATGCAATTACTTTTGGTATTGAGGCAAAACAATTCAACCTACTGAAGGCCGCATCAGAAAGTGATTTACAACAAATGGCTGAAAAATTAAAAACAAACTTTAAGCCCAATAGTGATACTACCGATTTTTACCATTCTAGCTATGTGGCCTTGATTGATAAGCAACAATATATCAGAGGGTTTTACAACCTTTTAAAAACTGAAGATCTTGAGTTGTTAAAAAAAGATGTTGAAGTTTTATTGAATAACTAAAACAAACTCTTGATAATCTGCTCATCTGTAATGCCTTCGGCTTCGGCTTTGTAGTTTTTTATGATCCTATGACGCATAATGGCACTCGCAACAGCTTGAACGTTTTCAATATCTGGTGAAAATTTGCCATGAATAGCGGCATGGGTTTTAGCTGCTAAAATTAAGTTTTGCGAAGCTCTTGGCCCTGCTCCCCAATCCACATATTCTTTTACTAGATCTGTTGCAGAAGTATTATTTGGCCTTGTTTTGTTTACCATGGTCACCGCATATTCTACAACGTTATCCGCTACCGGAATCCGGCGAATAAGATTTTGAAACCCAATAATTTCTTTAGCAGTAAATAGTGGATTAACCGTAGCTTGAATATCTGTAGTGGTCATTTTCACCACCTCAACTTCTTCCTTAAATGATGGGTAATCCAGATTAATGGCAAACATAAAACGGTCCAGTTGTGCCTCTGGTAAAGGATAAGTCCCCTCCTGTTCAATCGGATTTTGTGTTGCCAAAACAAAATAAGGCAAACTTAATTCATAATGATGCCCTGCTATGGTAACAGCGCGTTCTTGCATGGCTTCGAGCAATGCCGC
>JBBKXS010000027.1:0-19547 GCA_037969605.1 Flavobacteriaceae bacterium | reverse complement strand
ACTCAATTATCGACTTCAATATCGCATACCAAACAGTTTTTATACAATCCTCTAACAAGAAATGCCGATAAAAGCAAGCACTTTAATATTACAGGTGTTTCTGTTGGATTGGCTAAACGTTTACGCGAGCCCGATGACTATTTTACCTTATCACAGGCTGTTAGTTTTCAACATTACGATTTAAAGAATTATAATACTGGTCTGTTTACATTTGGTAATGGTTTTTCAAACAATTTAGCTTACACTATTGGTCTAAGCAGAAATAACCTGTACACGGATCCCATTTTTCCTGAAGGTGGTTCAAGTTTTTCTATAACAGCAAAACTATCAGCTCCTTATTCTTTATTCAATAAAACCGATTACAAGGCCTTAAAAGATGAACGCGCAAGTCTAGACCCAAGTAAGGCAATTGATTTTGCAAGAATTGGAGAAATTGACCAAGAGCGTTATCGATGGTTGGAATTTTATAAAGTAAAATTTAAAGGAGATTGGTACACCAAAATTGTAGATAAACTCATAGTCAAATCTGGAATGGAATTTGGCTTTTTAGGGGCCTATAATAATGATCGCGGTATTATTCCCTTTGAACGATTTTTCGTTGGAGGTGATGGCTTAGGCAATTACTCTTTGGACGGAAGAGAAGTCATACAATTACGAGGCTATCCTAACCAATCGTTATCTTCTCAAGATGGTGGTACTATTTATAATAAATTTTCATTGGAATTACGATATCCAATAACTATGGGCCAATCCGCCAAAATTTATGGATTAAGTTTTTTAGAAGGTGGTGCTTCATTTGATAATTTTAGGGATTACAATCCTTTCAACCTTAGCCGTTCAGCTGGATTTGGAATACGGATCTTTATGCCTGCATTTGGATTATTAGGTATTGATTTTGGTTATGGTTTTGATGCACTTCCTGGGGAAACCACAAAAAATGGTTGGGAAACACATTTTATTATTGGTCAACAATTTTAATTTTGGCACGATATTTTCTATAAACAACCCAATGATTTAATGCAAGTGTTAAAATTTTTCAGAATATATTTCGTTAATTTGAAGAATGATAACACAAGTGGCGGAATCACGATTAAAATCTGTCATTTTAGGTTTATAGATAACATCAATAAATTAAAAACAGATGAAAAATACTAAAGTTCTTTTTTTAATGACATTAATTGGTCTAATGAGCTTTGTTTCCAATGCGCAAAGAGGTGTTAGAATTGGATACATAGATACTGAATATATTTTACAAAACGTTCCAGAATATCAAGAAGCTACCTCACAATTGGAGACTAAAGTTCAACAATGGAAAAAAGAAATTGAACTACGCCTAGGTGAAATTGATACAAAAAAGAAACAATTGAATAGTGAAAGTGTGTTACTCACAAAAGAACTTTATGATGAACGTCTTGAAGATATAAATTTTGAGGAAGCAGAAATTTTAGACTATCAGCAAAAAAGATTTGGTCCTAATGGTGATTTAATGATTCAAAAAAAACAATTAATTCAGCCTATACAAGATCAAATTTTTGCAGCGGTTCAAGATATGGCCAAAAGCAGAAATTATGACTTTGTGTTTGATAAAGCTGCAGATGTTGTGATGCTGTACTCAGCAGAACGATTTGATATAAGTGACGAAGTAATTAGAGCAATATCTAGAACAGCAAAACGTACACAGGCACAGTCGAAAGCTGAACGCAAGGCACTTGAAGATGAAGAGGTCGTACCTGAAATAAACGAGGAATTGGAAACTCGCCAAAAAGCTATAGATGATAAAAAAGCAGAGCGAGAAAAAGTTGTTGAAGAGCGTCGGGCTTTACAACAAGCTAAACGAGACTCATTAACCTCAGCTGCAGACGCAAGAAGACAAAAAATATTGGACGACAGAGCCAAGGCTAAAGCTGAAAGAGAAGGTACAACTATAGAAAATGATAGCACATCAACAAATCAAGTAGCCTCGGAAGCAGGCAAATCTGCGGCAGAGATAGCAGAGGATAAAAAACAAGAAAAGATAAATGACAGAGAAGCCAGAAAAAAAGAACTGGAAGAAAGAAGACAAAAAATATTGGCCGATAGGGAAAAAGCTAAAAAAGAACGCGAAGATCAGAATAAAAAAACAGACTCTATCCCTGATAATAATAATAACTAAAAACAATTAATAATTAAACACGTAATACTATTTTTAAAAATGAAACAATTTAAAACCCTTTTATTTGCAGCAATACTTTTTATGGGAAGTATCAGTTTTTCAGGTGCTCAAAGTAAAATTGCACATATTAACACTAATGATTTAATTGCTGCCATGCCAGAAATGAAAACAGCTCAAAATGAACTTGATAAGCTTCAAAAAACTTATGAAACTGAAATAAGATCAATGGCTACCGAACTTGATACTAAAATTAAAAAATATCAAGCTGAAGTTGATACGAAAACAGAAGAAGAAAATCAAACAAGAGCTCAAGAAGTACAATCTATTCAAGAGAGCATTCGTCAATACCAAGGACAAGCGCAGCAAGATTTAAAGACTAAAGAAGAAGGTCTTTTAAAGCCAATTTTTGATAAGGCTAAAGCCGCCATCAACAAAGTAGCAAAAGCGCAAGGATTTGAATATGTATTAAATTCTGTCGAAGGTTCAGGCGTATTGGTTGCTTCAGGGAAAGATCTTTTAGCCGATGTTAAAAAAGAATTGGGAATTTAAATAAAATTACTCAATAAAAAGATTTAAAAAAGCCACTTAACATAGGTGGCTTTTCTATTTTTGTAACATGAGCAGAAAACCAATAGGTATATTCGATTCTGGTGTCGGTGGCACCTCCATTTGGAGTGAAATTCATTTGCTGTTGCCAAATGAACACACTATCTATTTGGCAGACAGCAAAAATGCCCCATATGGCAACAGAACAAAATCTGAAATCACCGATTTAAGCATTAAAAATACCGAATTACTTATTCAAAAAGGCTGTAAGCTCATTGTTGTGGCCTGTAATACAGCAACCACAAATGCCATCAAAATATTACGCGAAAACTATGCAATCCCTTTTATAGGTATTGAACCTGCCATTAAACCGGCTGCTCTTAACACTCAAACAAAAGCTGTAGGGATATTGGCCACCAAAGGAACACTCTCAAGCGAATTATTTCATAAAACTACTAATCTATACAGCAGTGGTATAAAAGTTATTGAGCAAGTCGGGGAAGGTCTGGTAGAATTAATTGAAAGTGGTGATATCAATTCTGAACGCATCAGAACACTTCTCAAAAATTATTTACAACCCATGATTGACGCCCAGATTGATTATTTGGTTTTAGGATGTACCCATTATCCGTATCTAATTCCTATGTTATTGGAATTGCTTCCCAAACATGTGAAAATTATAGATTCCGGAGAGGCTGTTGCCAGACAAACCAAGGCTGTTTTGGACAAACATAATTTGTTGAATATTCAAAAAACAAGTGCAAAAACCCAATTTTATACTAATGGTAATGCTGAAGTAATGTTCAAACTATTAGGAGGAGGTTATAAAGCAGAACATTTAGTTTTTTAATCTTTAAACCAACTAGAATATTTCACATAATTATTGGCAATCCTGTCTATTTCTCCTGAAATCATTTCCTTACTAACATCTTTAACTCTTTTTGCCGGTACTCCTGCATAAATACTTCCAGCTTCTATCCTAGTGTTTTGAGTTACCACAGCTCCTGCGGCAATAATACAATTGCTTTCAACCACGCAGTCGTCCATAACAATACTTCCCATTCCAATCAAAACATTGTCATGAATGGTACAACCGTGCACTATGGCATTGTGACCAATGGAGACGTTGTTGCCAATATTAGTTGGTGATTTTTGGTAGGTTGCATGAATTACCGCTCCATCTTGCACATTCACTTTATTTCCCATTTTTATATAATGGACATCGCCCCTAATCACAGCATTAAACCATACGCTACATTGGTTTCCCATAGTAACTTCACCAACTATTGTTGCATTCTCAGCAATAAAGCAATCTTTCGGAATTTGAGGTTGTTTTCCGTTTATAGGTTTTATGATTGGCATTTCAGTATTTCATGTTTTAAAAAAGCAATTAACCTAAAACTAAATTTAATTGATTGCAGGACAGAAACATTCGTATTTCTTCCTTCTGCAATTAAAGTTATAGCCAAGGGTTAATTGATGAAAGCCACCATTATTGAAAACCACCGAATTGGCTTGATACGAATAGGTATAGGCAAAGGTGAAATTATTATAATCGACACCTATAAATGGTGTAAAATATTGAAGCTTTTGGCTACTCACACCTGAACCATTCAAAAATTCAGCGCCATCAAGGCTACGCCTATAGGATATTCCTCCCCAAAGTTTGCCGAAATCCATCTCTTTGTATGCTTTAGCATTAATATCAAATGAGGATTCGGTAGTAGCATCTCTATACATGTACATTATGGAGGGTTCATAGCTCCATTCACTGCCCAATTTATGAAATACCTTCCCTACTGAAAGTAAATAGGTCCTTAAATTATCATAGCTCAAACCTTGCTCATTAAAATTGATCCCATCGTTTTTAAGAAGATTTTTGATTGTTGCGTGAGCATAAAAATCAATGAAATGATAAGAAAATCCAAAATCAACATTAAAGTTGGTTGCACTTTGCTCAATTCCCGCAATAATAGGGTCAAATCCATCAGCTAAAAATGAGGTTTCGTCCAATTTATATTGAATAAATCCAAAACTCAAACCAAAAGACAACATATTCAAATCAATCTCGTTACGCGAAAACATCAGATGGTGAGCATAAGTTAGATAAGCTCCAGTATTAGAATGGTACCCGTTTTTATCCGCATAAACAATTCCACCAATTGCCGATGAAGATTCCCCAAGTCTGCTATTAATACTCAATGTTTGCAAACTTGGTGCCTCGTCCTGCCCAAACCATTGCTTGCGAGAAGTTAACCTTACTTTGGCGCAATTGGCAACGCCTGCCATAGACGGATGGATCAGGTAATAATTGTCGGTTAAATAATCTGAATATATAGGTAAGCCTTCTTGAGTGTTTCCAATTTGAGTAACGAATCCCAAAATTGCCAATACATAATAAATTTTCAAATTCATGCAGTAGTTTCTTTACAAAGTAACGGGCTTAACTAGCTTTTATTACAAGTTTCATTTATTGTTATATTCTTTTATAGCTTCCCAAATATATAAATTTTATATTCACTTAATGTCTTAAAATGATAGGGAAACACTTATTTAAATCAGATTTAGAACCTTAACCCATGTTATACCTTGGAAATTTAACGAATTTTAAATGATTCAATAATTAATTTAACCCTAAAATAGTGAACTTATGCCTCAACTTTAAGCTAATAGCACCAAAGAAGTTCAAAACAGCTTTTATTTATGAATACTATTCAAAGTATTTTGCTTTAAGTTTTATGAAATGTATAACACCAAAATCGTATGCATTCCATATTTGTTTTACTACTTTTGTATAAATTCATAAGATGAAAACCTATAAAATTTCAATCAAAGAAACCACCAACCCTATTATAATTAAATTTGAGGCTAATCATTTTTTGACCAATCATGAAAGTTTTGAATTTAATTCAATTGATGATACAAAGTTGTCACCTCTTGCACAACAATTATTTTATTTGCCATTTGTGAAAAAGGTCTATATCTCCAGTAATTTTATTGCCATCGAACGTTTTGACATTTTAGAATGGATTGATGTGCAGGATGAAGTAGCAGAACAAATCGAGACCTATCTAAATGATGGTGGAATGGTAATCGCCTATGCTACTCCAAAACAAAAAGTTCCAGTGACCGTTTATGCCGAAAACACCCCTAATCCGTCGGCCATGAAATTTGTTGCGAATAAAAAAATTGTGACAGTTGCATTTGAGTTTACGTCGTTGGAGGATTCAAAATACTCGCCTTTTGCTAGCGAACTGTTTCATTTTCCTTTTGTAAAAAATGTGTTTTTTGATGAAAATTTTGTGTCCATAACAAAAGATGGTTCCGTAGATTGGAATGATGTTACCTTAGAACTTAGGGAATTTATTAGAAATTATATTGAAGATTCCAAAACTATTGTAACAGATGACGCATCAGCCATTTTGCAAAAAACAAACCTGCAACAAGATCAAAATTTTGAAACGCTTGATGAGACCTCCAAAGAAATTGTAAACATTCTCGAAGAATATGTAAAACCTGCTGTGGCAAGTGATGGTGGTAACATACAGTTCAAATCTTATGATGGTGACACAAAGACCGTAAACGTGATTCTCCAAGGAGCTTGTAGTGGTTGTCCTTCTTCAACTTATACCTTAAAAAGTGGTATAGAAAATATGCTAAGAGAAATGCTCCCAGGTAAAGTGAGTTATGTGGAAGCAATAAATGGTTAACCTTTAAATCACTGAATTAAGAACTCGCTTGTGTATTTAATTCCTTAACTTTGGTATATGCGTTTTATTTCCTTATTATTTTGTATTTCCTTATTTAGTTGTAAAGGTCAAAATTCAAAACCCATGACTTATCCATATACCAATGATCTCATTCACGAAACAAGTCCTTATCTTTTACAACATGCACACAATCCTGTAAATTGGAACGCTTGGAAT
This sequence comes from Flavobacteriaceae bacterium, assembly GCA_037969605.1. Classification (GTDB taxonomy): domain Bacteria; phylum Bacteroidota; class Bacteroidia; order Flavobacteriales; family Flavobacteriaceae; genus Geojedonia. Next base: position 12,923 of record JBBKXS010000027.1, on the reverse strand, counting down.
TCCAATACGTTGGGCGAAGCTAAAAAAGGCCAAAAACTGATGTTAATAAGTGTTGGTTATGCAGCATGCCATTGGTGTCATGTAATGGAGCATGAAAGTTTTGAGGATAGTCTTGTGGCGCAAGTGATGAACGATAATTTTATAAACATTAAAGTAGATCGTGAGGAACGACCTGATGTTGATCAAGTTTATATGAATGCAGTACAGCTTATGACGGGCAGTGGAGGTTGGCCTTTAAATGTGATTGCCTTACCTGACGGACGACCTATTTGGGGCGGAACATATTTTAAGAAAGAACAGTGGATTAGTGCCTTAACCCAAATCTCAAAATTATACAAGGAAAACCCTGAAAAGCTTCATGAGTTTGCCGATAAACTTGAGCAAGGCATAAAATCTATGTCTATAGTTACATTAAATACCGATGCCCCAGTATTTACAAAAGATTTTATTGAAGAATCTATAAAAAAATGGTCCAAACAATTTGACCATCGCAGTGGAGGATTGAACAGGGCACCAAAGTTTATGATGCCCAATAACTACCATTTTTTGCTTCGATATGCCCATCAAAATAAAGATGAAAAACTAATGGAGTTTGTCAATTTAACCTTGACAAAAATGGCCTATGGTGGAGTGTACGATCATATAGGTGGTGGCTTTTCAAGATATTCCGTAGATCCAGTATGGCATGTTCCACATTTTGAAAAAATGCTTTACGACAATGCCCAACTTATAAGTTTGTATAGCGATGCCTATTCGCAATCAAAGAACGAATTATACAAAGATGTCGTAACTGAGACTTTGGCTTTTATAGAAAGGGAAATGATGACCGACAATGGAGCTTTTTATTCGTCATACGATGCTGATAGTAAAAATAACAAAGGTGAATTAGAAGAGGGTGCATATTATGTTTGGCAAAAAGAAGACTTAGAAATAATTTTAAAAGAGGATTTTAAATTATTTTCTGATTATTATAACATCAATAATTATGGATTGTGGGAACACAATAACTATGTACTGATAAGAAAAGATGACGATGAATCCATCTTAAAAAAATACAATCTCACTCAAGATGAACTAGCAACTAAGAAAATAGACTGGAAACAAACCTTATCAAGCCTTCGCAATACAAGACCAAAACCTAGACTGGATGACAAAACCTTGACGTCTTGGAACGCCTTGATGCTTACGGGTTATGTTGATGCCTACAAAGCTTTTGGCAACAAACACTATTTAGATGTGGCCGTAAAAAATGCAGAGTTCATTATGAGCAATCAACACCGTGAAGATGGAGGCCTGTATCACAGTTATAAAAATGGGAAAAGCACCATTAATGGCTATTTAGAAGATTATGCCACGACAATTGAAGCTTTTTTGGATTTGTATGAACAAACTTTAGATAACAAATGGTTATTTACCGCAAGAGATTTAGCTAATTATACGTTTGATCATTTTCAGGATGATACAAGCAAAATGTTTTATTTCACTTCAGATGAGGATGCCAATTTAGTATCCAGAACTATTGAATATAAAGACAATGTAATTCCTGCTAGCAATTCCATAATGGCAAAAAATTTATTTAAGTTAGCACACTACTTTGATAATGAGCATTATTCAGAAACTGTAAAGACCATGCTCAATAATATAAAACCACAAATTCAAGAGTATGGCCCTGGATATTCCAATTGGTTGGATTTGATGCTCAATTATGCGTATCCTTTTTATGAAGTTGCCATTGTAGGGGATCATGCTTTTACCAAAATTTCTGAATTTAACTCGAAATATCTCCCAAATAAAATTTTGGCTGGAAATACCAAAGAAAGTAATTTACCGCTTTTGGCTAATAGATATGTTGAAGACGAAACCTTAATTTACGTGTGTGTCAATAACGCCTGCAAATTACCTGTTTCAGAAGTTGAACAAGCTTTAAGTCTAATTACAAATTAGAATCGATTAAGGTTTTTGGTTTTTCTTGATAATTGTAAACTTGAATAAATTTAAATATATAATATGGATATGCAAAAATGGATAGATACAGGATATGACTTAATTATTATCTATGCCCCAAAAATTCTGATGGCTATAGTAATATGGTTTATTGGATTATGGATAATTAAAATTATACAAAAAGGCATAAGAAAAGTGCTGGAAAAAGGCGATTATGATGTTAGCTTAAAAAAGTTTTTGTTGAAACTTATAAGTTGGACATTGAAGATTGTCTTAATTATTGTTGTATTAGGTACACTAGGAATAGAAACCACATCATTTGCAGTCATTTTAGCTTCGGCAGGTTTGGCTATTGGACTTGCGCTTCAAGGTTCACTTTCTAATTTTGCTGGAGGTATATTAATCATGATTTTTAAACCTTTTAAAGTCGGCGATACCATTCAGGCTCAAGGTGAGTTGGGCACTGTAAAAGAGATCGAAATTTTTACGACAAAATTAAAGTCTCCTGATAACAAGGAAATTATTTTACCAAATGGGGTATTGTCAAATGGCAATATTACCAATTTTACAAGTCAAGATACACGCCGGATAGATTTTACATTTGGTGTTGGTTATGATTCTGATATTAAACAAACCAAAGAAGTATTAATGAATCAATTAACATCACATCCTAAAGTATTAAAGGATCCTGCTCCGGCAGTTAGCTTAATGGAATTGGCAGATAGTTCCATAAATTTTATTGCACGCCCTTGGGTGAAAACAGAAGATTATTGGACGGTGTATTTTGAAATTAACGAAAGTACCAAAGACGCATTGGATGCTGCTGGCATTGAAATCCCTTATCCACATCGCGTTCAAATTTCAAAACAAGATTAAGACTTGTTATTTTAAATTAATAAAATCCTTTAAATAAAAAGGTTCAAAATAGGCAACATCTTCAAAAGCGTTTTGCTTGTATTTATCATATGCTAATTTTCCCATGTCATTTGCTGAAGGTAATTTATTTTCAATAAAAACTGCGTTTGCATGTTGAATTATTGTTTTAGTTTTTTCAACGCCATTACCTATAAAGTAAACTTTAGTTTTATCTAAGTATTTTAAAAAAGATCCCTCATCTAATATTTGTGCTTGTATATCTCTTATTTGACGATGATTCGTATCAAAAACAGCGGAATATACTTCCATGCGTCTTGCGTCCAACATAGGAACTATAACTCCTTCTTCTATTTTGATTTGATGTGATAAGGATTCAAGTGTTGATATAGATATCAAAGGTTTATCCAAGGAAAAACATAAACCTTTTGCTGCTGAAACCCCAATACGCAAACCTGTATAAGATCCTGGCCCTTTACTTACCGCAATTGCGTCAATTTCTGAAAGTTTAATATCTGCCGATTTAACCACATCATCAATAAATAGATGTAAGAATTCGGAATGTGAAAAATTTGTGCTATAATCTTCCTTTAAAACCAAAGTCTCTCCTTCTTTGGAAAGTGAGACTGAACAATTAGTCGTTGAGGTTTCAATATTGAGTATTATCGACAAAATATAAATTAGATTCGTTAATTGTCTGTTGCGTCATCAGATTTCTTTTTATCCGATTTTACCTCTATCTTGTCTCCAGGTTTTAAGGTTTTAGAAACCACGCTATACGGCCCAATAATAATTTCGTCACCTTCTTTAAGCCCCGACACAATTTCAATGTTAGTATCATCCTGGATGCCAGTTTTCACTACCCTTAATTTCGCCTCATCATTATTTTTTACAAAAACACATTCAAATTTTTCTTCGTTTTCAACCGTTTTAGTTTCATTTACAGCTTTGTCAAGCATAGGCTTTTTGGCGGAACTCGTATCTGTTTTTATAACTATAGAACTAATTGGAACCGAAATTGCTTTTACTCTTTTATCTGTAATAACATCTACAGTAGCCGTCATCCCTGGTCTAAAAGGCGAATAGTATTCTGGCTTACCCTCTAATAAATCTTTATAGGATTCTTCCAAAATTCTGACTTTTACTTTAAAATTTGTGACCTGATCTGCGGTTAATGCTCCTGCTGCTGAATTAGCAATTTCAGTAACAATGCCCTTAAATTCTTTTTTTAGATAAGCATCAACTTCAACAATTGTGGAATCCCCAATTTGGACCTTTACAATATCGTTTTCATTAACATCCACTTCTACTTCCATATTGCTAAGGTTTGCAACCCTTAATATTTCGGTACCGGCCATTTGTTGTGTGCCAACCACACGTTCACCAATTTCAACATTTAATAATGAAATCGTTCCACTCATTGGGGCATAAATAGTGGTCCTGTTCAAGTTGTCTGTAGCTTCTTTTACTGTTGCACCAGCACTTTTTACACTATAAAACGCCGAGTTTCTAGAAGCTTGTGCCGTTTCAATAGACGCAATTGATCTGTCCCAGTCTGCTTTTGAAATCACTCCTTTCTCAAATAAGTTCTTATTTCTGTCATAACTAGCTTGGGCTTCTTTCAATGTAGCTTCGGCCTGATCTAGACCTGCCCTTACATTTTGAAGTGTTGCCTGCGAACGGTTTAAACTGGATTGATAAATGTCGGGGTTAACTCGAACCAACAAATCTCCTTTTTTAACTTGTTGCCCCTCAACTATAGGAAGTTCAATGATTTCCCCAGAAACTTCACTTGAAAGTTTGACTTCTACTTCGGGTTGAATTTTCCCTGTAGCCGAAACCGTTTCAATAATATCGACAAGACTTACTTTTTTGACCTCAACTTCCTTAAAATTGCCTTGTTTACCAAACCATCCAGCCTTTTTTCCTCCAATTAATACAATTAGCAAAAGCGCAATTATGGAAATAATGATGATCAATTTTTTCTTACTCATGGTAATTAATTTATATCTGTAATAGGGATTCCAAAATAGAATTCCAGAACTTTTAGTTTAAATATATAATCGTATTTAGTTCTTATCACTTCACTTTGCGCAGCTTCAAACCTGTTTTGGGACTGATTGAAATCGAAGGCATTTAAAAGGCCAACATTATAGCGTTCTCTGGCATAGTTAAACGCTTCTTCTCTTGCGAGTAATGTTTTTTGGGCCGCTTCATAGGCTTTTAATGCCCCTTTGGTGTCGTTATAAGCTTGATAAACCGTTGTTTCCATATCCAAATTGGCTTGTTCCAAAGCATTTTTAGAACGTTCAAAACTCACTTGGTTCCTTTTTACATTGTTGCTTGACGCAAAGCCATTAAAAATTGGGATATTCAATCGTAAGGAAAAATTATGACTCTTGTTATCGGATATCTGGGTTTCAAAATCAGGAGTATCAAACAATTGCGATGTAAAATAATTGGTGCCAAAATTATAAGAGCCTGATAACGATGGTTGCAAGGCACCTCTTGCAATTTTTAAATTATCTTTGGCAATTTCGGTATTGGTTTCGGCAATTTTAATATCATATCGTGTTTCCTTGGCCTTATTTACAATAGCTTCTGGCGACTCGTTCATGATAGCCGAAGGTGGTACTTGATAGTCTATATCTACAATATCAAAGGTCTTATAGTCTGGTATCAATAATAGTTGAGCCAACTGAATTTTCGAAATTAAGATCGCATTTTCGGCATTGACAAGCTGCTGTTCTTGACCAGCTAGGGTAGCCTGTATCTCTAATAAATCGCCTTTTGGCAAGGCACCGGCATCAACTAAATCTTTTGTGCGTTGATATTCTTGGTTAGTAACCTCTTGTTGCGATTTTAAAACTTTAAGCTGCTCTTTATTGAACAATATCTGAAGAAATGAATTGGCAACATAAAGTGAAATATTGTCTTTCATATTATCCAGTTGATATTGTGATGCCAATATTTGTAAATTAGAACGATGCAATTCTCTCATGTTTCTCAAACCATCGTATAAATTAATACTGGATCCAACTCCGAATGATAGGTTTTTGGTTGTTGAATTGACCGCATTAAATGTAACAGGGTCTTGTCCCAAACCAATACTCCATGAGTGCGATGCTGATCCATTTAAGGTCGGTAAAAAATTGCCAATGGCATCTTTTTTATTGATTTCAGATAGAACAAGATCTAATTCACTTTGCTTAACTGAAATATTGTTTTCCAAGGCATAATCGACACATTCTTTCAATGTCCATTTTTTACTTTGAGCAAAAACATTTACAGATATTAAAATAAAAAAGAAGAAGATGATTTTTTTCATAATTAAATAATAAGTCTATTTATATCCTAAATTGTTACATACTAAGCTAAAAAATGCAAACCCATAAATAGTTCACAACATGTGTAAGACTTTTTTGTTAAAAAAATGTTACATAAAAAAGTGAGAAAACTTAATTCGTTTTCTTAACCCTAAAAAAATTCCAATAAATAATAAACCCAAAACCGGCAACCAATATATAGGGAATGGACATCAAGTACATAATTCCGTTGTTAACTCCTTCAGCTGTCGATTGCCCTTCTTCACTTTCCAAAACTGCACGACACATGGCGCATTGTGCACTAGTTTCAAGAACCAAGAAAAGAGCGCAAAGAAAAAAGGCGATTTTTGATTTCATATTAGGTATAATAAGGTGAAATCATAATATATACCAGCACCCCAGTTATTGCAACATACAACCACATAGGAAACGTGATCTTGGCTATTCTCTTATGCCGTTCAAAATCGTTTGTAATAGCCCGTACATAAGTAATCAACACGAAAGGTATAATGATAATAGATAACAAGATATGGGTTATTAAAACAAAATAATAAAAATATTTAATTACGCCTTCTCCTCCAAATTTGGTAGAATCACTTGTCATGTGATAAGCTATATACATGACCAAAAAGGCCGCTGAACAGCCAATAGCTGTGGTCATTAAATTCTCATGAAGCACAACATGTTTATTTTTTATTGCCCAAAACGCAATCAATAATATAACGGCTGTAAAGGCATTTATGGTGGCATAAATTGGTGGTAGAAAGGTTAATGGTTCAACATCAAACCCCAACTCGCGAAGGTTAATCCCAAATAAAAGGGTAACTACCAACGGAATTGCTATAGACAGGATAACAATCCACCTGTTATATTTTTTTGCTGATTGTAAATCAGGTGTTCCCATTATTCTTTAAGCAATTTAGCAATGTCTTCTTTTAACATCGTGATTTGCTGCGTTTGGCCTTCATCATCAACTTGTTCTTCTTCTGAAATAATGCCTAAATAAAAAATTATGGGATTTCCGTTTTCAATTCTTGAACGAATAAACCCTTCCTTATCTATTAGAGCAAAATGACCTGAATGCTCAAAACCTCCTTCAACCTCATCCTCTTGTGCCACATATAACGGAAATCCTGTATTTGCCAAATCATAAATCTTGTCTTGATCTCCAGTCATCAAATGCCAGTTAGGATTTGTAATCCCGTAGCTTTGGGCATAATCCTTTAGAACTTCGGGGGTATCGTGGGTTGGGTTTATGGTGAATGAAGCCACACCAAAGTTCTCAAACCCCTGAAACGCATTTTGTATTTGCACCAAATTTTTATTCATCCTTGGGCATATGGTTGGACAGGTGGTGAAAAAGAATTCCACCACATAAACTTTTCCAAGATAGTCCTTATTGGTAATCGTTTCTCCGTTTTGATCGGTAAAGCTGAAGTCGGGAACTTTTTTGCGCTTGTCGTTAATTATCAGGTATGCCAAATCTGATGTGAATGTTTTTTCTTTAACTTGGTCTGTTCTACTCTCGTTTCTGATAACATCGTTTTTTATAATTCTGTCCACAATTTTGGGAACAAAAATAATTCCGAAAATCAGAATAATAAATGCAATTCCTATGTACGAATAATTTGTTTGTTTACTCATCTATTTGATTGATATCATTAGCTCTTCGCTTTGTAGAGTCGAAATCTCCTTTCCTTTTTTGTCTATATTCTGTAAACAAAATTCTCATGTCATCGCTCATTTTGTTTTTTATCACTCCAATATCTATACAGTTATAAGAATATAACGAGTATTTTGGCTGGTTGACTTTCAATTCCTTTTTAACCCTATCATCAAGTCGACCTCTTTGGCTCAAATCTTTGTCAACAATAAAAACATCTTCGAATGAAAGATCAGGTTCCAAACTTGAATTACTTTTAAGGTTGTTAAATAGATTTAGTATATCGTTGGGCTGGCCGAAAACATAATGCCAAAACCTTGCCTCCTCATAGCTATTGACTTCTTTTTGTAATTTCTCTACCCCATCTTGTGTGCCTTCTGGCATTACAAAAACGACTTGAAATCGTTTAAATCCTTTAAACTTATCATAGACCAATTCCTTTATATTTGAAGCAGCTATGGCGTGCTCCATGGGGTCTGTCCCTAAAAAACCAAGTACGGTGATATGATTTTTAAGTAATATGGTGTCATTTGAAGGAGATGAAAAAACATCTAAATCCGAAATGTTTTGATTGACAATGTCAAGAGGATTATAATTGTGCGTTGATGGATACAAAAACAAGAGAAAAGCCACTGGAAGAAAGAATAAGATTCCGAGTATTAAATTCCGTTTAACTTGTGTTTTTTTCACGTTGCAAAAATAAAAAAAGGTAGTTTAAAAAACTACCTTTTGTATATGTTTAACTTCTTGGGTTTCTTTAGAAATCATGTTTTATTCGTGAACTTGAGAATACCTCTTCAATATAGCCCCCTTCTTGTAACATAATAAAAATTAAATAACATATCAAAAACACTGCAGTCCAAACCACCATACGTCTCAAATTTGCTTTTTCATCTCTCATGTGCATAAAGTCCCAAGTAATGTAATAGGCCTTCGCGAGCGTTAAGATTATGAATATCCAGTTAAGAACTTTCATCCCCACAAACTTTACCATTAGGGACTCTGGTTTGTAGATACCTAAAGCCACTTCTACCGAGGTAATTATGGACAATAAAATCAAAACGCCCCAAATTTTCTGGGTGATGTTTTTAAACTTAATCAATCCTCTGAATATTTGTAATTGATGTGTATGTGCCATTTTAAATAATATATTTTAAAATTAAACCAAGTAGAAAAATGTAAATACAAATACCCAAACCAAATCTACAAAATGCCAATACAGTCCCACTTTTTCAACCATTTCATAATTTTTGCGCTTTTCGTATGTTCCCAAGATCACATTAAAGAAAATGATACAATTGATGACTACTCCCGAAAATACGTGGAATCCGTGAAAACCTGTAATAAAGAAAAAAAAGTTTGCGAAAAGTGAGGTTCCATATTCATTAACGTACAAATTGGCACCTTCAACAACCACTTTCCCATTGTTTTTCAATTGACCGATCGATTCTTCTCTCGACAATACTGTTTTATGTCCATGTTCATTTAACTGTTGTGTTCTAACCAATATATTGGGATGTGCTTCCAATCCTTTAGTCACTTCCTCTATAGTGTACGCTGGAATTGAACCTTCGGACATATACCAAGTCCCATTTTTGCGATCAAGTTGTACACGTTCATGAGGCAAGGTAGCCGCAAAATCCCTTATGGCAATTCTTTTAAAGACTTCCTCTCCATCAATAGTTTTATATTCGCCAAACTGCAAAATATTACCGCCTGTAGTTTGTACTGCACCGTGGTCACCTTTAATAAACGTTGCCCATTCCCAAGCTTGTGAACCAACAAATATCAAACCACCGATAATAGTCAGAAGCATATAAAAGGTTACTTTGGCCTTGTTAAAGTGATGTCCAGCATCAACAGCAAGAACCATGGTTACTGATGACATAATCAGGATGAAGGTCATAAACGCAACATAAATCATGGGGTGTTCTTGACCATGTAAAAAAGGAACGTGGGTAAACACCTCATCAGCAATTGGCCAAGACCCTATAAACTTGAATCTTGAAAACCCATAAGCGGCCAAAAATCCAGAAAACGTTAAAGCATCAGAAACAATGAAAAACCACATCATCATTTTGCCATAACTGACATTAAGAGGGCTTTCTCCTCCACCCCAAGCTTTATTTTCTGTTCCAGTATTTACAACTGTAGTATCCATATTAAGCGTTTAGTTTATAAGTTTCACAAAAATAATCATTTTATTTATCTAAAGAAATATAAAAATAAAAAGAGAAACAACCACAGACCGTCCACAAAATGCCAAAACGTTGACGATAGTTCAAACCCTAGCATTTGTGAAGCATTATACTTTTGTTTAAAATGATTATAAATTACCACAATTAAAGAAATTAATCCCGCCACAACATGAACAATATGTGCTATAGCGATCACATAAATAAAACTCATGGTGACATTACTAGTTGGTCCTGTAAAATTATAACCCCATTGGATGATTTGCCCAAAACCAATAAATTGACTATAAATAAAAACTATTCCAAGCCCCAAGGTTACCAATAACCACAATGTGGTACTGTTTCTAATATTCCTTTTTAAAGCTTTTTTTGCTAATATCAAGCTTATACTGCTTAAAATGATAAGTCCAGTGCTTATAATAAAGGCTTCAGGAAGCTTAAAATCATGTATCCAATCAGGTCTTTTACTGCTTACTATAACCGCACTTGTCAATCCTGCAAAGGACATAATTAATGACCCAATACCAAACCAGAGCATCATTTTTTTTGCCCTTATATTTTTTTCTTCAAAAGTCCCTTCGGTTAAATCCATAATATCATATAAATTTATCTACAATATATACAATCTGTAACAATGTAATATAGCTTACACTTGCCAACATCAATTGTTTAGCAGTTTTATCTGTTCGCTTTTTAAACAATTCCAATGCATAATATAACATGAACAGTCCAAGGCCAAATACAATTATGGCTCCAACAATCGATAAGGATAAATCCCCGGTAAACCCAAATACCGGAATAATAGACACCAAAATGGTCCAAACCGTGTACATAATAATTTGAACTGCCGTGCCTTTATCTTGTTTTCCAGTTGGCAGCATAAAAAAGCCTGCTTTTTTGTAGTCTTCAAATAAAAACCAGCCTATAGCCCAAAAATGCGGAAATTGCCAAAGAAATTGTATGGCAAACAAAGTCCCAGCTTCTATACCAAAATCGTTTCTTGCAGCCACCCAACCTAGCATAAACGGAATGGCTCCTGGAATGGCTCCTACAAACACTGCCAAAGGTGTTTTAGTCTTTAATGGTGTATATGCACATGTATATAAAAAAATGGAAATAGCTCCATACATTGCCGTTCTCGGATTGATACTATACAATATGACAATTCCGAAAATGGTAAATATTGTTGCAATGACAAAAGCCGTATTAACTGACATTCTTCCAGCTGGAATTGGTCTGTTTTTGGTGCGGTCCATTAAAGCATCCAAATCCTTTTCAATGATTTGGTTGAAGGCATTGGAAGCTCCAACCATAAAATAACCTCCAAAAGCCAATAAAATGAGGGTAAAAACATCAACTGTCTCTACCCCAATTAAGTATCCCGCAATAGATGAGAAAACAACACTTACAGAAAGTCTTATCTTGGTAATTTCTTTAAAATCGGAAATTATTGAAGCTATTGAAACCGAAGAATTTTGAATACTCAATTCCTGAAAATTATGTTACTTGTTTAAGATGGCAAAGATACTTTGAAAATTGGTTTTGAGCAACGCTAACTAAAAGTAAATTGATATTTTTTTAAGTTCAGTTAGATTTAGTATCTTTAGTTGTCTTTTTTTTAAAAATAACCAATATGAAAACTTTTATTCGATTATCTGTAATCTTATGTTTTATTATTTCAACACCTGTCAAAGCCCAAAATTTTGATGATGTTACCATTGAAACCATAAAGCTATCTGACCATGTTTATATGCTGGTTGGTGCTGGTGGCAATATTGGAGTTTCTGTTGGTGATGATGGTGTTTTTGTTATTGATGATCAATATGCACCACTAACGCCCAAAATTGAGGCAGCTATAAAAGCTTTGACCGATAAAAACCTTAAATTTCTAGTAAACACACATCATCATCATGACCATACAGGTGGAAATGCCAATATGCAAAAACTGGGCGCAACCATCATTGCCCATGATAATGTGAGGAAGCATATGGAAATGGATAATAAAGATAACAACACCAACGAAAAAGACGGTTTACCCATTATCACGTTCAACGATAAATTGAACTTGCACATTAATGGCGAGAAAGTGTCGGTATTTCATTTAGATCATGCCCATACTGATGGTGATTCCATGTTATATTTTACCGAAGGCAATGTATTGCATACCGGCGATGTGTATTTTAACGGTATGTATCCTTTTATAGATTTAAATTCTGGCGGTACCATTAATGGTTATATCGAAGGGGTTAAACAAGGCATAAACACTATAAATGAGGACACCAAAATTATTCCTGGACATGGTAAAGTTTCCACTCAATCGGAATACAAAACGTTTTTAACCATGCTTGAAACCCTTAAAGTTGCTGTTTTAGCTGAAATCAAAAAAGGAAAAACAGAAGATGAAGTTGCAGCTAATACTACCATAACCAAAACGTATGATGATTTAGGTTATAGTTGGGGTTTTATAAATTCCGAAAAAATACGACGAACATTCTATAAAGGGTTGAAAAACTAGTTTTAAAAATCGTAATACCAATTGAACAAATCGGTTCTAATTCCTAAATTGAACCAGGTTGTATTACTTTTAAATGTCGTTGCCGTGGTGGCGTCGGGACTAAAGTTTCTAAAACTGATATTGGTAAATAGTTTTAAATTACTAACTGGATTAATTATATAACCAGCTTGTAATTCAGCATTAAAGGTATTGGTTTTTATTCCCTGCCCAATTTTTACACCAATATCAAAAGGTCTATCGTTATAATCTCTATAAATATCTCCTCCATAGCTAAAGCTGTCTGTTCCTTCGTTAAAATCAATCCCCCTGACACCAAAAATCAATTTAGCATCTGCAAACCAACGTTTGTAATTGTAGCGTCCAATAATAATGGCTTCACTAAAATTGGCTCCCCAAAGATGTGCCAT
>JBBKXS010000026.1:0-5684 GCA_037969605.1 Flavobacteriaceae bacterium | reverse complement strand
ATTTAAGGGCGAATGGCCTCTGTTATCGTAGTTTCAATTTTAGAAATCAAATCTTCTTTTTTTGCAAAGGTAGCAATTTTAATAGGCTGATGTACAGTAAATATGATATGATTACCTATACCCATTGGGAATTTGCCATATCGTAACATTTTCCAAGAATTATTGATGGTTATAGGCACTATAATTGCTGATGGGATTTTTTTAAACAATAGTTCTAAGCCTTTGGTTTGAAATTTTTTAGGGACCCCATTTTTACTTCGAGTGCCTTCTGGAAAAATAACTGCCGCACGATTAGTCTTTTCTATATATTCTCCAAATTTGATTATGGCTGGTAATGCCTGTCTTGGGTTTTTTCTATCTATCAAAACCGACCCACCATGGCGTAAATTGTAGGATACACTTGGAATGCCCTTGCCCAACTCCTGTTTACTTATAAATTTTACGTGGTGTTGGCGCATAAACCACATTATAGGAGAAATATCATACAGGCTTTGGTGGTTAGCCACAATAATTAATGGTTGACCAAGAGGTATTTTATGAGGGTTATTAAAGGAAATACGCGTTCCTAAAACATGAAGACAGCGCACTAAACATAATTGAAGAAGATCTACGCTTTTTTTATGGGCTTGATACCCAAAAACATTAAAGCAAATCCACTGTATGGGATGGAATATCACTAAAGTTATTCCAAAACATATAGAGTAAATAAGGGTTAAAGGATATGCCAATAATTTTCTCATGTCACAAAAATAAATCAATGAAGAGAATAGACAAAAAAACCACGACATTATCGTGGTTTCATATTTTTAACCATGTCATGCTGAGCTTGTTGAAGCATCTGTTAAGTAAGCTTCTTCAGAGCGCTCTTAACAATAGTAATTAACAATACTCGTTAAAAGCATCAACTAAATTTTCCGCAATCAATTCAGCTGGGCGACCTTCAATATGGTGACGCTCCAACATGTGCACCAATTCACCATTTTGAAACAATGCCATACATGGCGAGCTTGGTGGAAAAGGAACCATGTGCTGTCTAGCTCTATCAGTGGCCTCACTATCAACCCCGGCGAATACCGTTACAAGGCTGTCAGGACGCTTTTTATTTTGTAAACTCAATCGAGCACCTGGGCGCGCGTTGGCTGCAGCACAACCACAAACCGAATTCACTACTACCAATGTTGTGCCTTTTTTTGCCAAAGCGGCATCGACAGCTTCTGCGGTATGCAATTCTTCAAAACCAACCTTGGTCAAATCCTCTCGCATGGGTCTTACTAATTCTGCTGGATACATATATTTTAAATTTTATAAGATTAATAATTTTAGACTGCAAAGATATAAAATAGTCTTCAGTAAGCAGTCGGAGTTAACAGTTATATATTACAAGCTTTAACTATTTTTTAATTTGAAAACAGACACAGCTTCACATCAAGCATCTTCACGACAAACCTTTTCAATGTAACAAACGTTTAAAAAACTCAACAAACAATGGTATATTTGAACCCTAAAAAAAATTAGTAGTATGGGATTTTCGAAATGGATAGGTGGTGCCTTGGGTTGGTCATTTGGTGGTCCCATTGGAGCTATAATTGGGGTGATATTGGGTGGCGCCGTGGATGCGATGTCAAATGACGGTCAAAGCACTCAAGGATCCTACAGTAGAGGACAAACACAACCAGGCGATTTTGAAGTCAGTTTATTGATATTGGCATCTGTAGTGATTAAGGCCGATGGGAAGCAAGATCAACGCGAACTGGATTTTGTTCGCCAACAATTTGTGGGAATGTATGGAAAGGAACGTGCAAACCATGCATTTAAATTGTTTAAGGATATAAGTAAGCAGGATATCCCATTGCAACAGGTATGTTTGCAAATTAGACAAATGATGAACCATCCATCACGTTTACAACTGGTACATTTTCTATTTGGTATTGCAAAAGCTGACGGGATGGTTTCAGAAAGTGAAGTCCATTCCATTCAAACCATTGCCAATTATTTGGGCATTAGTCATCTTGATTTTGAAAGTATCAAAGCGATGTTCTATAAAAGCAGTGACAATGCTTATAAAATTCTTGAAATCACCAAGGAAGCAAATCCAGATGAGATTAAAGCCGCTTACCGTAAAATGGCAAAAAAATACCATCCAGATAAGGTGACACATTTAGGCGAGGAACACCAAAAGGGCGCAGAAGAAAAGTTTAAGCAAGTGCAAGACGCTTATGAACAGTTGCAGAAGGAAAAGAAATTTTAACCTCTAAACAAAAAGAAATCTTCTTTCATATCTTCAATTTGAGAATCTTCGTTGGTTATGATATAATCAATTGCTTTTGAAGTGAAGGATCTCCCTTTTTCGGTTAAGGAAACAATATCGTTTTCAATAGTAATCATATTGTTTTTAGAAGCCAATTCTAAAATCGTTTTTGAACGCACTTTTTGCCAATTGATATGTTCGTTGAGGTGATTTACATGTCGTTCTTTAATTTCCTTATGGTTTCTTAAATGCAATAGAAAAGTTAGAAATGAGACTTCAGTTTTTTGTTGTTTTTCTCTGTACAAAACGGCAATTATCCCTTTACTCGGTGCAAATAAATACACCAATAAAAATAATAATCCTAACATGGTTGTTATTGATCCAGCAATTGAAGCATCTAACCAATGCGCAAACCAATAACCAGAAATAGCACTAAAGACACCAAAACCAGTAGCCAAACCAAGCATCTTCTTTAAATTCGTAGTGAGCAAATAAGCGGTTGCAGCTGGTGCAATCATTAAGGCTACAACTAAAATAGCGCCAACGGCATCAAATGCACCGACAGTAGTTATAGATGATACAGACATAAGGCCATAATGAATTATCGCTGGCGAAAAACCGAGTGATGCAGCTAAACCTTTGTCAAATGTACTTACTTTTAATTCTTTAAAAAAGGCGAGTAATAAGCTTACTGTAATGAGTAGTATAATACCAATTACCCATAATGATTTTGGTCCAATATCTGAGCCACCAATAATCAACCTATCAAAAGGTGCAAAAGCCAATTCACCAAGCAAAACAGCATCAACATCTAAATGTACATCGTTTGCGTTTTTTGCAATTAAAATTACGCCAATACTAAACAGAACAGGAAACACCAAACCTATTGCGGTGTCTTCTTTTACAAGGCCAGTTTTCTGAATGAATTCTACTAGAACTACAGTAATAATTCCTGTGAAAGCTGCTAAAAGAATTAATAAAGGAGAATTTAAATCTTGCGTAATGAAAAACCCAACGACAATCCCCGGTAAGATTGAATGGCTAATGGCATCACTAATCATTGCCATTTTTCGAAGTACTAAAAAAGTTCCAGGAATAGCACATGCAATGGCAACAAGACTTGCTATAAGTTGTATTTCAAATTGAGCACTATTCATTATTAACTTGTTGGTTATACAAATTTGAAGCGGTTTTAAACCCTTCTTCAGTTAAACTCCACATGTTTCCTTGAAGTATTACGTAGTCTTTTTCTACTAATTTCTGAAGTGTTTTACGTGTAAACCCTTGAAAATTATTTAGTATTTTAATGGTATGTGGATGCGAAATGTTATCATGCGTTTCCGCAATATGAAACATAACTGCTAGTGTTTTATGAAGCTTTAAATCGCGTCTGTTTTTTATAAATCGGATTTGTTTAAAAAGTAATCCTCTGCTTGGTGAAAATACAAATGAAAACAGAACAAAAACTGCTGCAACTAACACAATTATAGGTCCTGTTGATAGGTTGTTCTGACTTGCACTTATTGCTGTGCCGAATACACCAGAAAACCCACCGAAAATTGCCGCAAGAAATACCATTGTAGCCAAACTATTTGTCCATTGTCTGGCAGCAGCAGCAGGCGCTAATAGCATTGCGCTCATTAAAACTACGCCAACGGTTTGTAAGCCTAAAACAATGGCTAGTACAATAAATGTTGTGATTAAAATATCAATAAATTTTGTGTTGAAGCCTAAAGTTTTTGTATAATCTGCATCAAACAAAAGTATTTTGAATTCTTTCCAGAATAATAGTAACACAAACAAACAAATTCCTGTAACAATACTCATTAACCAAACATCACTTTCGACTAAAGTTGCGGCTTGCCCAAATAAATACTTGTCTAAACCAGCTTGATTTGCGTTGGGTTGTTTTTGAATGAATGTTAGTAATAACATTCCGAAACCAAAAAATAAAGAGAGAATTAATCCTAATGCTGTGTCAGATTTTAAATGCGTTTTTGTGATAATTCCACGAATCCAAAACGTTCCAATTAACCCACTAACTAAAGCTCCAAGTAATAGTGTGTTGCTATCTTTTGCTCCTGTAATTAAAAACGCGATGGCAATTCCTGGTAATGCAGCATGAGAAATAGCATCACCAAGTAAGCTTTGTTTTCGTAATACAGCGAAGCTACCAAGCATTCCTGTTACTGCTCCTAAAACAGCGGTGCCAAGTGTAATGGTACGAAGTGTGTAATCACCGAAAACTAAAGAAAAATATTCTTGGATATCCATTATTTTTGAATACTTACTTTATAATTAATACCGTAGGTTTTAGTAAGGTTATCGTCATTGAAGATGTCCTTAACTGGTCCTGTGGCGATTTTCTTCACGTTTAAAAAGGTAACCCAATCAAAATATTCTGGAACAGTTTGTAAATCGTGATGTACTACGATTACTGTTTTTCCCGCTTTTCGCAGTGCTTTTAAAATATTGATAATGGCAATCTCAGTTGAAGCGTCAACACCTTGAAAAGGTTCATCCATAAAATAGATTGATGCATTCTGGACTAGAGCTCTTGCTAAAAAAATACGTTGCTGCTGACCACCTGAAAGTTGACTAATTTGCCTGCTTTTAAATGAAAGCATCCCAACTTTTTCTAAAGCTTCTAAAGCTTTCTTTTTCTCTTTTTGACGAGGGCGTTTTATCCAACCTAAGCTTCCGTAAGTTCCCATCATAACCACATCTAGAGCTGTAGTTGGAAAATCCCAATCTACACTTCCTTTTTGTGGAACGTAAGCGACTAGTTTGCGTTGTTTTTCGTAAGGTTTTCCGTAAATAGTGACACTTCCAGCAATTGGTTTTAAAATACCTAGAATAGATTTTATTAAGGTCGATTTTCCTGCGCCATTTGGTCCAACGATGGCCATAAGTACACCTTCTGGAATTTCTAAATCGATATCCCAAAGTACTGGTTTGTAGTTGTAGGCTACTGTTAAATCGTCAACTTGTACTGCGATTTTTTCATCCATTATTTAAGTGCATTTACAATTGTATTCACATTATATTCAAACATACCAATGTAAGTTCCTTCTATTGTTCCAGCAGTTCCTAAAGCGTCAGAAAATAATGTCCCACCGATAATTACTTCATGACCTTTAGATTTTACAGCTGCTTGTAAAGCTTCGATGGTACGTTTCGGAACAGAGCTTTCAATAAAAATAGCTTTCACATTTTTTTTAATAATAAATGCTGCAAGATTTTGTACATCTTGAACTCCAGCTTCGGTCGCTGTAGATAAACCTTGTAATCCAACAACCTCAAAACCATAATTTTTTCCGAAGTAATTAAAGGCATCATGAGCTGTAACTAAAATACGTTTTTCTTCTGCAAGTGTTTCGATAATTGATTTAATATGAGACTGAAGTACATCTAATTTTTCTAAATAGATTTTCTC